>NZ_JAECVY010000020.1:0-31788 GCF_016055075.1 Thermoactinomyces sp. CICC 10522
TCTGGTTGCTGTTCGGCTCCTGAACGGAAGTCAGGCGATTGTCGGCGTCATAGCTGTAGTTGGTCGATGTGCCCGTCGTTTCGTCCGTTTCCTTGGTGACATTGTTGTTCGCGTCATATTGGAAGCTGTAGACTTGCGTTCCATTATAGGAAACCGAATTTTGCCGGTTCACGCTGTCATAGCCGTATTCGACCGTGTTGCCGTTCGGTTGGCTGACCTTGGTCTGGTTGCCATTGAGGTCGTAATCGTAGCTCGTGGTTTTCCCGTTGGCATCCGTGACCGATTGCACCTGATTTAATTCGTTATAGGTGTAGTTCGTTTCCTTCCCTTTGGCGTTGATCACTTTGGTTTTGTTGCCGTTCGCATCGTACTGGTACTGTGTAACGTTGTTTTTGGCATCCGTCACTTTGGTCAGGCGGTCTAAACCGTCGTATGCATATTGGGTGGTGTCGGAGCCGACGGTCTCACTGGTCACGTTACCGACGGTGTCATACATATGTTGCGTGACCCGCCCTTCCGGATCGGTGGTCTTGGTTTCGTAGTTGCCCTTGCTGTCGTAGGTATGGTAGGTCGTGATGGCGTCCGGAATCACTTTGATCGTGTCAAACCAAGCCGTTCCCGCTTGATTGCTGTATTCGTAGTAGACGCGGACGCGGTCAAATGCTTGACTGGTCTTGATTTCTTTGGCAATATGCTGCCAGTCGTGCGATTTGCTTTTGTCAAAGTTATACGTGAACGTTTCCTCCTTGGTCGAACCGCTATACGTTTCCACGATCAGCCCGTAGATCCCGCCGCTGGGGTTGGGGTTCTGCACTTTGGAGAAACCGGATACGGTCAGGATCGAACCAGCGCCGCCTTTTAGGTTCACGTCCTGGTAAATCGTTTTGTATGAGGCGGAATCGCCCACCAATTTGACGGAGTTGTTGCCGTTATACTTTTCGGTGGTGTCCAGTCCGTCCCCTGCTGCCGTATTTCCTTGCAAATACCAGCGGTCCGGAATTTTGTCTCCCGCCGGGTCGTTATCCCGTTCAAAATCGCTGTTTTCCACCACGTTGTAAGCGCCATAATACCCTTCTTCGATCTGCAATCCGTCAAACCAATAGGTGCCCGCATAATGCCCGTTGATCCCAGTGACGTATCCGCGAATTTGCAATTGGTCATAGCCTTGCAAGGCTCCCGGATCCAAGGACAAGTGGATGCGGGTGGTGCCTTGCGTACCGGTGATGCCCGCTCCGGCGATGGAGGTGTACGCCCCGGTTTGCGAGTTGAATCCAAAAGCGTAGATGGCACCGCGCCCGGTTGCTCCGCTGGTTTTGATATACCCGCTCAAGACATACGTTTTGTTTGGATCGTACGGAATCTTGTCGCTGGCGATGGCGGCCGCTTCAGTTGAATCGCTGGGGATGGAGATTTTGATGCTTTTGTTTCCGAGCGTAATCCCATCCGCCGTCGTCAGCCCGGACGTATCCCAGGTGATATTGGAAGATCCGCTGGGAACCTTGGTCCAGTTATCCGGCCAGTTGTCGCCATCGCGGTCGATTTCATAGCTGCCGTTGATGGCCAGGTTGTTGCCCGGGCTCATCTCGGAGGTTTCGGACACGGGATTGCCGTACGAATCATAGGCAGTAGCCGATGACTTCTCGGCGGCATCCGTTGTGGACGTTTGATTGTCTTTATCATCATATTGATTCTTGGTCGTGTTTCCGTTCGCATCCGTTTCGGTGACCGGATTGTTGTTGCTGTCATAAGTCGCACTGCTGGTGTTTTGGAGCGGCGTGCTGACGCTGGTCAGGTTTCCGTTGCTGTCATACGTATAGTTGTACGTGGCTGAGCTGTTATTGGCGTTGGCATTGCCATCCTTTTGGCTGATCAATTGGTTGTTGTCGTCATAGGTAAACGTGTTTTTAATATTGAATCCGGTCGGGTCCTGCGTCGTTTGAATCACATTCCCGTAGGCGTTATGGGTATACACCGTTTTCGTGCCTTTTGGATCGGTCACCGTGGTGATGTTGTTGGCCAGATCGTAATCGATCGTGGTCGTTGCCGTTTGCACTGTTCCACCGACCGTGATCGGATAGGAAACGGAGGTGGCCCGGTCGTTCGCTGTGTCGTAACCGATCGTTTTCGTATGGTGGTTGGGATCGGTGATCGATGTCAGGTTATGGTTGCTGTCATATCCATACGTCTCTGTAGACAGAACGGTTCCACTCGCATCTTTATGGGTGACCCCAGTCAGGTTGCCATTGCCGTCATAGGTATACTCCACCGTACGATTGGCCGGGTCGGTCACTTTGCTGACCCGGTTGTTGGCATCATAGGTCAGCGTCAGGGTCCGCCCGGACGGATCCGTGATCGTGGTGGGCACTGAGCCGGTATACGTAAGAGTGGTGGTATTGCCATTAGAATCCACGATGGAAGATAATTTCCCGGAGGTGTTGAAATTGTATTTCGTTTGATCCGGGGTGGTCATCGTGTAGGTTCTATCACCGTTTTTCACCAAGTCGAGGTAAACGCCGCCAGGATGATTATAGCTTCCTGTCGGATTCCCGTTGGAATCATAAACCGGGGTAAAGGTGTGCTGTGTACCGTCCTCATCCGTATAAAGGATGGGCCCATAGCCACTGTCCTTCAGGCTTTGTTCCAAATTGGACGTCCATCCGTACCCGAAAATCCCGCTGGCAGTGGACCGACTGTTGTAGGAGCGGTCGATGGACAGCCCGGTGCCGCGCCCATCGATGCTGACATCGGAATCTTCCAGGTAAAAGTTACCGTTATAAGTGTTGATGTTGGTGACAGCGGAAGTCCAGAAGCTTTCCACCCCGATCGGATCGATGGTGTAGGTAACCGTCAGCATTGGTTTCTGGGTCGGATCGGTCGCATAATCGCTGGAACGATACGACTTGCGGTTGTCGCTTTCCGTGTTAAGGCGCAGCATCACCCCGTAGTTTTGGGTCGTTCCGCTGTACCATTGTTGGGCCAACGAGGTAACGTCAAAATCATACGCCCCGGGCGCACCAACGGTCGTACTGGAAAGCAGGGAACCCGTCGTCGGCTGAGTACCCCATGTGATCGTTGAAGAAGTCCAGCTGGAGGTCACCGGATAAACATTCACTTGCTCCGAATTGGAAGTGGAATATTGGTTCAAAGTAATTTTGGCATTCGTGATCTTCGCACTGCTCAGTAGCGGAGACAGATCAAACTTGATGTACGAGCGGTAAATCCCCGTGCCGTAAGTGGAATCGGTATAGGTCCCTGTAATCAGGTAGGGGTCGCCACCCAAGTTGGTGGACGGAGCAGCACTGGTCACACTCGCATCATGGGTATTATTGGTACCCTGCACCGAAATCGACGGATCAATCGTCACCGGGAAAGCACGGCTTGGAATCTTTCAGCCAGTTATCGTCCGGTTTCAGATCAATATATGTTTCGTTTCCTTCAGTTCTTAATGCAAATTTCACACTTTCTGATATCGCATCTTTCGCATCGTACATGCAGGGACGCGGAATGGTGAACTCCGTTTTTCCTTTGCGATCCACAAATGCGATTGAGCCGTCTTTTTGTTCTTCCGCTTGAACGTTTTTTGTTTTGACAGAAAGGGTATATACGGATTGTCCCGTATATTTGTGCAGTACCCAAGCTTCTTTGACACCGGTGTTGGTGACGGTGTAGGTGAGATCGGTGTCCGGGTACACATCGGGATAGGTAACTTGATTCTCTTTTTTACTTGCGGTGGTGTTGGCTCCGCCAGTCAGGCCGAAATCCACTTCAGCCTGACCCAGGCGGAAGCGCACCACTTTTTTTCCGCGGCTATGGTTGGCAAAGCCGACACGGAACCGGTTGCCGCCATTAATATAGGGAAGATCGGAGTCAAGGGCACTTTTTCCTGCTGATTGGACGTTGTTATTAATATCCACCCATTTGCCATTTTGCTTATAGTGGATCGGTTCTAAATATTCTTCCAATACATAGGTCTTTTTATCCGGTTTCAGGAATGTTTTGGAGTTTTCCGTGCGCAAAGCTTCGATTTCGAACGGTTTGGGATCCGGTGCAGCCAATGCCTGATAAACCCAGTCTGGCCACAACGTGATGATCAGGGCCAGAATCACGGCCAGAAACACCACTCTGCGATGAGGCAAGTAACGCCCGGAATAGAAGAACTGCAAACTCATCCCTCTTTTCTTAACAGAATCGCCTTTCTTTTGTAACAATATTTTCAGATTTACGAAATAAATTTACCTCTCCCTCACCGAAATCGCAAGATAGTTTATATTACAAATTTTATATTTTAAATAAATATTTCTTAAGTTAAGTCCTTATAATTGTGTAAAAATGGTCCTCACAAAAAATAAGTGAGCCATGGTGAAATTCCTCGGTTAGAATAGTAGTTGGCAAATATCCCCAAACGAGGAGGGTTTCACAATGGCTCAATATCAGATTACCGTAGATTCAGAGATTTTGCATCACTTGTTTTTGAAAAATTCAAAAGATGATGGAGTGGCTAAATTGCTGGAATCTGTTCTGAACCAGATCTTGAAGGCTCAGGTTACGGAGCAACTGTCGGCGGAGCCCTACGAACGAACAGGGGAGCGTCAGGGCTACCGAAACGGCTCCTATCCCCACAAACTGACCACCCGGGTAGGAACGATCACGCTTCGCGTGCCCCGAATCCAGGGTGGAAAGTTTTCAACGGAATTGTTTGCCCGCTATCAGCGGAGCGAACAAGCTTTGGTCTTGGCTTTGATGGAGATGGTGGTCAACGGGGTCTCTACTCGGAAGGTAGCCAAAGTCACGGAAGAGCTGTGTGGAACGGAGTTTTCCAAATCAACGGTTTCAGATCTGTGCAAGCAGCTGGATCCCATCGTGACGGCTTGGAATACTCGTCCCTTGCAGGACGAGCGGTACCCCTTCCTCATTGTGGATGCCATGGTGCTAAAAGTCCGGGAGGAAGGGCGTGTACGCGCCCGAGGAGCTCTCATGGCCATTGGTGTCAACCAGGAAGGATACCGAGAAGTTCTTGGTTTGATGCTGGGGGACAGTGAGTCAGAAGCCAGCTGGAGCGAGTTTTTCAATTGGCTGAAGAGCCGTGGGCTTTGTGGAGTGGATCTGGTGGTCTCTGATCACCATGCCGGCTTGATCCGATCCATTCGCCAGCATTTTCAGGGCGTGACCTGGCAGCGATGTCAGACCCATTTTTTGAGAAATTTACTGGATGCCACTCCCAAAGCTTGGCGTGGGGATTTGCATGCCCGGGTACGGGCATGCCTGGATGCTCCCAATCCGGAAACAGCCCGGATTCTTGTGAATCGTGTCCTTGAGGACTATGAAACGAAAGCGCCAAAAGCGATGGGCATTCTGGAAGCCGGTTTTGAAGATGCCACAGCCGTCCTGTCTTTGCCTGAGAAGTACAGAAAGCGACTTCGAACCACCAACAGCCTAGAACGGCTGAATGAGGAAGTACGGCGCCGGGAACGCGTGATTCGGATCTTCCCAAACCGAGCTTCAGCGCTTCGTTTGTTGGGGGCCCTTTTGATGGAAGTCGACGAAAAATGGGCCAGCGGCAGAAAGTATCTGGACATGACAGAGTACCTGGAGTGGCGCAAATCCAATGAAAAACCTCAGTCTAAAGTCACACGCATAGGTTGAGCGCCGACTTTTTCTGACCGAGGCAATTTACACACAATTTGGGACTTGATCTATTTCTTATAAATGGGTAATTTTCCTTTGAATATAAAATATTGTATTCGTTTGATTATATTTATTGAAAAACATTGGTACTCCTTCTATTTCTCGCAAATTAGAGGCTTTAAACTACTCTCCATCCCGCTCGCATCCCTCTTACCCCAAATAATCCATACAACAAAAACCCTGCTACTTTCTTGCAGCAGGGTAATTCCTCTCAAATTTTGAGCTCGCCCAATCTTACCAACTCCACCACCGCCTGAGAACGGCCTTTAACTGCCAATTTTTGCATGACATTACTGATGCGTACCTTTTGCAAACTTTGGGACGAGTCCCCGGCACACCGAGGGTTTATTTTGGTGAGTCATACTGTGACCTGATAAAAAAGGCACAGGCTTTTTCCGCAACTTCATCACTCCAAAGCGGTGCTATGGAGCCATGAAAGAAGGCTCGTAAACATAAATATCGATGTCAAGACTACCGAGATATTGCTCAATTAACTTTTTCACTTCATCCCAATTTAGTCCACCTAAACCACACCCAAGAGCGGAAACAGCAACTGATTGGATATCTTTCGTTTCGATAATTCGTATAAGATCCTGTAGGCCTTGTTCAATGTACTCTAATTTAGACTTTTGACGCCAATGCCTTTTTGTGGGGAAGTTCAAAATCCATTTCTCTTGTTCAAAAACTGGGTAAACAATACCTGGCTTTAGTTTGCCAGCTTTACATGCTTGAACATATTGATTGAAATTAGAAGGGTATGATTTCTTGAACTGTAATGCCAATCCCTTTCCCATCACTCCAACACAATTAACGGGGTTTACAAGTGCCTCTGCATCTGACTCCAGTATGTTCCCTTTCACATAACGAATCATAATATCTCCCCTACTATCAAAAATAACATCAAAGACTCGGTTTTACACCGAGCCTTTTACAACCTTTTCATTCCAAATTTTTTCAAATTCAGCTTTCGTTATTTCTTTTGGGAAAAAGATCTCATAAGGATCTTGAGCAATCTCATCAAGGGGAGGTACCGGTACTTCTCCCAAACCAGTAGAGCCTACCTCAACATCATCGTAAGCATATCCAATGCTACCATCCTTAAATATCTCAATTTTCCTGACTTCATATCGCTCTTCGTCTAATTCGGAATATATTCTAACGGGTAAATCGTCATAGGTATGAATATGATCAACCATAATATATGTTCTTATTCCCTCTCTCATCATTTTGTAATATCCTCCGCCTCCTTTGACAATCTCTCAATGTATTTTTCCATAACTTTTCCGTAACTAACAATTCTATTCGATATATCTAGCGGAACTACATTCGGTATAACAAATACATTTTCTCGACCTTTTACTACTTTTAGACCTGTCACGTCGATTTCTATATAATGATCAAACTTTCTTCCTTGCCATGGTATCCTGATAAAAGCAGCAGATAATTGTCCAGGTCTTTTAGTACCAGGCTTAATATCAGATAAATATTGACCATCTCCGTATCTGGCGTCTTTAGGATTATTTGCTTTTAAGGATGGGTTCAACTTTTTAGATGATAATATTCCTTTGAGCCCTTCCTCATTAGTATAATGGTACAATGTTTTTATTTCATTTGCTTCTCCTTGATTTCCGGCTTGATTAGCCGCAGTTGTTTTACTTTCTTCTTTAACTATACTACCATTAATCTTACTACCCGCATTCCCTGTCCCACTACCACCGCCTGCATCCGGAGAATATAAGCAACTAACATCAGGGAACCGTACAGAAGCAAAATAACCCTGTGTCGGCTGCTGGTAAGAAACGCACTTTTCTAGCCGATTCGCTTTCGCCAGAATAGGTTCAGTATACTCTTTAAACGCGGTGGTCACTTTATTCACAACCGGCTCTATTTTCGGAACGATAAATACCCCTACCCCTAATAAGGCTGTACCGACTGCACCGGAAATCAGGGCTCGTTTCCAGTTGATCTTCCTTCCGTGCAAGATATCATCCACTATGCTGACGCCCGCATTTTCCACCCCGCTGATAAACCCTGCTTTACTGAACATTCGTTGGATCGGGCCCGGCATTTTGCTGATCAGCTTGCCTCCGTATTTTAAGCCGGAGCCGAAAACTCGTGATTCCACCAACCACGTCACCAACCTCCGGCCAACCCCGCTCTCCAATGCTCGAGAAACCCCTACAGCGATGCCATCTCCAATCGGGCCGAGCAATCCACCAATTGCCGCATCCATGAAGGTGTTTTTATCAATTCTCCCACCGTTCATCATGACACTAATAATAAAAGACAAGGCCACACCGGCCAGAATCTCTTCCCCCAAAGGCGGGACCAAACATAACGCGATCCCTACGATTACAACGGCTGTAAAAGCTACATATTCTTTGTATTTTACAATCCAGTCCCAAGCTGAAGATAACCCATCTACAACGACTTTTGTCATCTGATCACAGACATTACAAATCCAGTCCCATGCTTCCGAACAGACTTCCTTTGTTTTATTCCAAGCGCTAGAGACGGTTTCCTTCGTCGAATTCCATGCACTCTTCAAAGGTTTAGTCAGCCAATCCCAAGTTCCATGCTCTTTTTGGGGCTCCTGAGACAATGACGGTTCTTTCTCCGGTGCCGGGCCTTTTTGGACCTTTTCAAAGTGGTCATTTACTTGAGGAACATTAAAGCTACCCCCACTGGCTTGAACTTGACCGCTACCCAAAATGCCTACTCCAACAAAGGTTAAGAGAACGATGATCATGAATCGATAAAAATACTTATTCATATCCACCGTTACGGAAAATTCATGGTCCACTCTCCGTAACGGATTCACCCCTCTCTACCAGAAATGATTTGATATAGGAGCAAAAAAGACAGACTCGACCTTGAGTCAACTCTGTCCGGAAGGAATGTTTAAAACGTAAACACAGCTTTCTTTGAACAAGAACTCTTGGCTATGTACGATTTGTTGGCTTTGTTCACGTTTGCATGAAACTTTTGCTACCAAATTTCATCAGGATTGATTAGAATCCCGTGGCATCTTCAAACTCCTTTCCAATCAACTGATTGATATACTTCAAAATTATACGGAAATGTCCATTTCATTTTGTCATATGACTTGTTTTATTTTTGTATAAATAGGTAATATTTATGATCCAAAAAGAAGGACCATCAAGTAGTGCTCTCGTCCATCAAGATCCGCATAATAATCTGCTAATTGTTTAAGGGCCGTTAACCTCAAACCTTTACATAGATCAATGTATTTAGGCCCCGAGAATTCATAAGTGACACGATTCAGTACAACCATTCTGGGATGTGAAAAGAATGTTTGAAGACCATCTTTCATTTCCAAAGTCAAATCAATTATTTTCCCTACTGTTAACCCATCCTTCCTCATCATAAAATAAAAATTCATCCTCACCAAAACCGCAACTGATATCTTAAGGTTCATTTGCTATAAAGGTAAGGATGATTATTTCACTGAGTTTATTCATTGTCCAGTTCAAATATTTCAGCACCATCAAGATAAGGACGTAGTGCTTTGGGGATATAGATTGATCCATCTGCTTGTTGATGATTTTCAAGAAGCGGGATTAGGATTCGTGGTGACGCAACCGCAGTATTGTTTAATGTGTAACAGAATTTTGATCTTCCGTTTTCGTCTTTATATTTAATTCCTGAGCGCCGAGCCTGAAAATCATAAAACGATGAACACGAGTGTGTCTCGCTATATTTCTTCCTGCTCTGCATCCATGTCTCAATATCATGCTTTTTAACCTGGCCTTGTCCCATATCGCCAGTGCAAACTTCTACTACTCGGTAAAGCAGTTCCAATAGCTTAAGAATCTCTTCGGCATTAGAAAGCAACTCATAATGAATTTGCTCAGATACGGCTGGATCTGCCGGAGTTGATTGCATTTATTGAAGAACATTGGTACTCCTTCTATTTCTCGCAAAAAATACAGGCTTTAAACTACTCTCACTATCCCCATCATAAATCTGCTTTTTTATCTGACTTAGGGAAAAGGGGCCCGCATTCCCCTTTCCCCAAATGATCCATAAAACAAAAACCCTGCTACTTCCTTGCAGCAGGGTAACTCTTCTCAGATCTTGAGCTCGCCCAATCTTACCAACTCCACCACGGCTTGGGACCGTCCTTTCACATTCAACTTTTGCATGACATTACTGATGCGTACCTTTTGCAAACTTTTGGGCGGGTTGTAGTGGCTTGGCCTCTCGGAGAGTCAAGTTTATCAATACACATTGTCAAAATGGCTGGCAAATTATTCAAAGGCTTGATTAAAACTTTATAGTCTCCTTTAAATTTGGAAACTAATAGTGTATCTGGTTTACACTATTAGTGACAGGGGGACGTAAATCTTGAAACGAAACCGTCTTATTAAGTAGTACAATCTTGACATTAACAAAAAGAAAGTGTATCGCCTTTGCAAAAAATTAAGGATTTTACGACCTCAACGCCAGAAAAAGGTGGCATTTCCCAAGGAAAATAGCCCGAAATCGAACCATCACGGGTTAATCCGAAAAATTTCTTTCCCCCACTCACCTGCTTCATTAGAAGCGAGAAAAGTCTTAACCGCTCCCGTGATCCGCCCGCTCATCTCATCCACCCTGTTACTCCAACTTTCAGAGCCGCTACTCGTTCAATCAAGCGGGCCTGTCCATTCCACCTCACCATTTCTACCTTCATCCAACAATTTGTGAAAGGCAAAAGCAAGCTATTCACATTCTGAAACAAAATAATTAAACTAGGACGGTCACTCGACTTGATTCACTCCATTTTACAGACTTCACTGGTAAAATTACAGATTCAAGTTTTTAACATGTCTTATCGATTTTGATCAAGTAAACAATCAATTGAAATCTTTTCTACTTTATAATCAGGCTCTGGCCAAGATTCTTCATCCCGGCATGTAACTACAGAGATCAAGTTTCCGGAAATCGGTTGAAAAGTAAAGAAAAAATATCGATCGTTATGCCCCCGACTGCTGGAAAAAGGCACATCAAAAGAAAGGGGATGCATAAAAAAGCCTTTTCCCTCCGCTTTCATCAACGCTTCCTTTCTAGTCCATATCCAAAAAAATGCATGGAATTGATCTTCAACTTCTTTGAAATACTTTACATACCGTATCTCGTCTTCTGTAAAAACCAGCGGCATTACTTCCAAACAGTTTTTTTTCGTTTGTTCAACGTCGATTCCAACCCTCCATTTTTGCGAAATAGCACATACTATCAGTTTCTTGCTGTGGGACAAATTAAAATTGGGAAAAGCATTACTTCGACTCTTAATCCTTCTATTCACCTTTAAGTGCAATTTACCGAACTTATCAGTACTAAAGTGAATGAATTGGGGAGAAACCTCCAGATAATGACCAATCATTTTTTTCAACAACAATCTTCCCAATAGAAATTCAATTTTCCTTTCTTCCGCTATCATCCTATTAATTCTACAAGTCTCTTGATCATCCAATATCTTCAAATGCCTTTTCAACTCTTCAAATCGGAGCGTTTTCGGAATCGAGATCGTAAAAATCTGAACAGTATAATTATTACAATACACTTCCAGATAGATCTCCTTTCGAAGTGGGACCTGCATTTTTCCATGAAGGGCAGATGGTGATGAACTAGATAGTAAGATTTCTTTAGCAGGATTACAGTAACTAATGGAACTGATACTCGAAAAACAGTTTCGTGTCAGTTAAAACAACCACTTGAATCTATCTGTTTAAACTTCTACATGCGAACATCTAAGGAAAGGATCCAGTTAGGTACAATAATAATTTAAACAAGTGTGCCAAACTAATCGACGAACTTTACCAGGTGAATAGGTGAATAGTATGCATGTAACCACAACCTAGGTAATGTGCGCTCCCCTCTGTAGAACGTGAAATGTGTGATTGACAATGGATCGCTGAAAAACCAACTCCCATTGAATACATCCCTCAGCCAAATTTCCTTGGAGGGAGATTTAAGCAGTGGGACTGCGCAGGGCAAGGCATTTGACAATTGCAAATTTCCACTTGCGCCTTCCCCGCGAGTAAGGGCTACCAACCGGACTCCATTTTACCGACCTAGAGTGAGCCAAGACACCTCGGGACAAAGCTTATCGATTCAATTTCCCGCTTCAGCGATCACACGTGTACTCACTGATAGTGCTGTGAACACGCTCCCTCTATAAACGAAATTGAATCTCTTTTAATGCTCCTATTTACTCCTTTTTTTAAAACGAGGCTCAAACCAAGTCGATGAATAAAATCCCTGATATGTAAGGAGTAGCAAAGTCCAATTTTAAAAGCCATTTTTTTGAAAATATAAGGGCACACAACGGATCTCTACAGAAACCCAAGCAGATAACCCTCCCATTTCTCCCTGTAATATGTCCTTACATTCCTTCGTTCGTCCTGGCTTGAGGTGGAGGCTGAAAAATTGCTGTAGTACAGGGTCGATGCTCGAATCGTGTTCTTTGACAGCTTCTCCATGCCTCGATTTGTAAAAGAATCATCAGGCTGCACTCCAATCTTGTGCAATCTGCAAAGCTTCACGAAGTTTTGGAATTTATAGGACACCTTTCGAACGCCAATCACATACAGAATGCGAATCAGCTTGCAGCAGAGGGCGATCAGGGATTGCTTCCGTCGCAGCGGATTCTTTCTCCTAGAAACATAGAACAACACGTAGTCTTGCTCTTCCACGTTTGGTCACCGACTTCGGATAAAAAACCGGCAACCGTAAGGAAACTGACTTCAGGAACCGATTGCATTTCTTGAGTACCAGGGATTTGATCCAACAACGTTTTGATTTGCACATTGAGCTCATTCAACTGTTGTTGATTCATTTCCACCTGTTGCAAGTTAAATGTTGGGCGGATTCCACCGTTTTAATCCGACAGAACGTTGAACATCACAAGGAAGGGGGAAGTGTCGTAACGATTGGGTCGCCGTTTTCCCTTTCCAATCCTTGAATACAGTAAGAAACTCAGGAAAATATTGATCCAACCAACGATGCACCCGACCCTCCATTCGAATAGATCTCTGGACAACTGGTCTCGTATTTTTCATGGCCGTTCGTAAGTCTGCAAATGTATCTTCCGGAAGATACGCTTCAAAGTACCGTGCCCCTTGAATTAGCCGAGCAATGACATAAGGCATCTTTAACATCGTTTTTGGTTGGAGAATTTTCCTCAAGTTCCTTCATACGATGAACATGAAACGGATTGACCACGACTACTTTGATTTGGTGGCGTTTCAAAAAGTAAGCTAGGTTCAACCAATAGTGCCCGTTGGCTCCATTCCAAACAACACGTGTTGTTTGGAATAAGATTTTTGGATCGTTCAGATCCAAAACAAAGGCTGCTCAAATCCTTTTCTCGTATTGGTAAAGGACAAGGGTTTTCTTAGTTCATTTCCTCGGTCATCCACTGCTCGCGCGATATGTTTTTCTTTGCCCTTTGTCCACTCCTACAATGAGCAGCCAAAATGAATATGATCTATTTTTTCGTTTTGGTTAAAATTCGTATTAAGTACCTCCTTGGTAAAAATGAGAGATCAGTGCGCGCAACCTGACACCCCGTATATTACAGGAGGTAGGTACTCTTTCTTTTTCAAAGCTAATATTAATTCATCACAAGAATGCTGGTTTTTCTGCAATACTATTTAGACATTATTTACATGAAACCTAATGAATCTAGATATCATTTGAAGTAACTTCTGTCCCTTGGTTATGATTGTACCTCTACTTTCTCAACGCTTCCGTTAGGTTCAGACTTTACTTCAACCTTTGATGGATTCTTTTTTTTGCGGACAGGGAACAGGATTCCAAGTAAAGAGATAACCGCACAGCCCCAAAAAATATCCGAAATCCCCCACTTGGAAACAACAGCCAACGAGCCTATAAAAATGACATCAAAAACGGAATCAAGAATACTCAACATAGATAACGTGGTCGCACGGCTTCCCGTTGAGATATATTGGTTTCCAATATTAGAAGAAATCGGCCAGCGAATGGATCTGGCCGCTCGAATCATCAGACCAGACATAATAAAAACAGCCAACGAATGATCGAATATCACTGTAGAAACATAAGAAGCGATGATCAAAGCACCGGATATATACATCCAAGCCACTTCCGACACCTTTTTCGTCAGCCAACCGACATAGGTGGAAACCAAATAAGAAAGAAGATAACCAATAGCAAAAACAATCCCCAAAGCCTCAACCGGAAATCCCAATCTCTTAAACCATGGCTGCTCAAAATTTGTAAATATATTTGTTCCAATAAAAATGATGGTGACATTGGCAAAGAGGAACAGCAAATTGGGGTTCTCTATAATTTCCCTCGTCCCTTTTTTCACATGGCTCCACGGGTGATCACGATAATTCTCCAAGCTGGCTGGCTCGATAATTCGAAGAACGAAAAAGATTTGAAGCAAAACAAACAACAAATTCAGCCCGATCAGGATATGGAATTGCAGCAGAGTCAAATCTTTTGCCAACCATGCTCCCAGTATAAGCCCCACCATTTTGGGAAGCATGCCGGCCCCTTCAATTTTTCCGTAAACTTTCGCCATATCTTCTTCCCGGCGATCCTCTTTTAACGATTCATAAAGAATGGCTTCCACAGTTCCTGAAAAGAAAGCGGCAGACATCCCGGACAAAACTTGGCTCGCATAAACATACCACTCATTAGTTGCCAGTAATAACAAAATAAGTGACAAGGCTTTAACCAAAGTTCCAGCTAAAAGCGACTTCTTGGCGCCATATCGGTCAGCAAATGCCCCTGTTGGTATTTCAAAAATCAAAATCGATACGCTAAAGCAAAGCAAAACAACAAAAATATTTGTATAATTCAAACCAAACGACAAATAAAAGAATGTCATAATGGGCTCTAATAGATTAAATCCACTAAGTAAACTAACCCAGTATAGTTTTTGTGTATTGTTATTAGAGATCGACATCATATCATCCTCATTCTATATAATATTTATTATTATATGGGGGGAGGTATGCTGATTTTCATTTTGTACCAACATACCTCAATATACAATCACGCTTGGGGGAGTGGAAGCTTTGCAATTTCCCAATCTCTCGCATGAGCCACGTGCTCGGTTAAAACTTTGAAATCTTCGAGAATCCTGATCATTTTACTATTTTCGAAATATTGGTCCAGATAAGAAATCATCAATTTCAACGGCTGATCTGGGATGACAATTGCTTGCTATGAGTTGCATAATAGATACCTACACCAGCTCTCAACAGCCAACTGATCAAGAAATAAGGAATGCTTTACGAAATCTAGATCATCGTTACTACCTATATGGATACCGCCGTTTGTATGCTCTGTTTCGCCAACAATTTGGTTGGGTGATTAATCATAAGCGAATGAGGCGAATTTTAGCTTCGATGAAATGGAACACCAAGAGAATTGCTCGGATCAAACATCAGTACAAAAGAATTGAAAAACCAAGTCAGCCAAATCAAGTTTGGCAAATGGACCTGACCAAGTTTTTTATTGATGGCTTAGGATGGGTTAATGTCATTGCTGTCATTGATGCCTATACTCGAGAGGTTGTCGGACATCATATTACTTTACGTGCAAGATCTCAAGAGTGGCTGGAAGCTTTAAACCAAGCTGTGAACAAACGTTTTCCATTGGGAATTCGTGAAATGGCTCCAAGTCTCACGCTACAGGTAGATAATGGATGCCAACCAACCAGTCATTCCTTTGTGAACACCGTGAAACGGTGTTCGATTAACTTGGCTTTTACCGCTATTGCTACACCAGAACATAATGCGATTATTGAACGCTTTTTCCGTACCTTGAAAGAAGAATGTATTTGGCCTAACTTATTTGAGAGCTTCGACGAAGCTGTGAGAGAAATTGGTGATTATATCCATTTTTACAACTCCGAGAGAATCCACTCCGCATTGGGTTATTTATCTCCAGAATCTTTCGTCATTAAAGAAACTCTACTAAAAACTGCTTAGTTCTGTTGACAAATAGGGGCGCACTACAATTTTTTCTGTGAGTCCATAACCAAGAAACCAACGATAAGCCACATTGGTTTCAATCTCCTTAATGGTTTGCCTCATGGATCGAATGCCAAATAAATATTGGATCAACGTTGGATAACACAAGAAATCCCCCATTTGATAATTTTCTACTAATATGATTCGACTAAAAAAGCTTGTCGACCTGTCTGCGATAACAGACTTTGTCGACAAGCTGTCCCCTCCCACTGCGAGGGGGTCATATGGAAGAAAGAAAGCGATCTTTCAGAGGGAGAAAAAGAAATATTAAGACTAATACTAGAATCAGATGAAAATATTAGAACAATACATAAACTCGTGCAATCCTTTCGGGATATTATGGATAGCCGCCAAGCTAAACAACTTGAAGATTGGATTAAAAAAGCAGAAATATGCGGAATACAGGAGTTAAAAGGCTTTGTTTTAGGGATTCGACGTGATTTTGACGCTGTGTATGCCTCTCTCAGTCTTGAATGGAGTAATGGGTTGGTTGAAGGACATATCCATCGTTTAAAACTCATTAAAAGTCAAATGTATGGGCGAGCAAATTTTGATTTACTTCGTAATCGAGTTCTTTATCAAGAATAAGCAATAATTTAATTTACATTTTTTTGAAAACTGCTTGGGAATGATGACAGGCCTCTAGTGGTTTCATCAAAAGTGCGGGAGAGCCAATTATACGCCATCGGTAACAGTGAGCGGCTTGAATGTCATCTTTACGGACAATTGATTGCGATTCTTTTGTGTTCATCGACCATATTTCGCATGAGAGAGCTTTTGCTTCGCAAAAAGCAAAAGGAACTAAGTGAGTACAAAGCCATTTACATCATCCATTCTTAGGGGGAATTCCCGTTCGCGGAAGTCTTACCCCCCCACTGCAAAAACTATTTCTTTTTAAAACGCTCCAAAAAATGATTTTCATAGGGTGTTTGATGTTGACGTAAAAACTTGGTGATCTGATTTGGATCAACTTGGAATTCAGGGGGCAAATGAAATTGTTTTTTTGATAAAGATGAATCGGCTGTTGGAGGATTTTTTCTTTGATCTTTAGAAACTGCCGCTTCTATTTCATTGCTATCTCCTTTTGTCTCATGCCCCTGGGACCAGTTTTGGTACATTTGAATCCAAGACGAATCGTCGGCCATTTGATTCTGATCAAGATCTGCTTGTATCCCATCTTGTTCAGATTGAATTGCTCGATTTTGTTTAATCCACTCATTCTGTTTCACAATGTTTTCCAGCGATTTTAACTGCTTAACCATCTGCTCCTTTTGCTCCAGTTCCCTTTTCCATTCCCTCTCTTGTTCCTGCAAACGCCGGATCGTTTGATCTTTTTCCTTTTCTTTCTCTTGCCACTGCCACCGCTCTTTTTCTCTCTCTTCCTGCAGTTGTTTTACTTCTTCCTCTTTCTGCTGAAGTCGCTGAAGTAAGTCGTTCTTTTCCTCTTCCCGCTCCTGAAGCTCTTGTCGAATTACTTTCAACTGTTCAGATTTCCCTTGATAAGCCATTTCCAATGACTTTAACCGCTGAGCCATCTGTCCCTTTTGCTCCAGTTCCCTTTTCCATTCCCTCTCTTGTTCCTGCAAACGGTGAATGATTGCATTTTTCTCTGCTTCTCTTTCTTTATACTCGGACAAAACTTTATTTGTTAGTTGCAACTCCTCTTCAAGTTCCATCTTCTTTGCTTTGTATTGGTTTACTACTTCATCTCTTTGCGCCAACATTTGTCTGAAAGTATTCTCTTTCTGGTAGAATTCATCCAAATTTTCTTTCAACTTAGCCAAAGAATTTCGATATTTCTCTATCTTTGATTCATACGTTTTGATCACGTGACTTAAGTACTGGATTTTTTTCTTATATGCGTTTATTGAATGAGAAATCCGTTTTTTCTCATCCATTCATTATTCACCTCAACATATAGATTCATTTATTTATATGACAAAGAAAATGTAATATGAAAATAAAACCTATGCACTCCAGCTAAAAAGCCCCCTTCCCTGCCATTTCCCACTTCATCCGAAATACAGCCTGGACTCTATGAAGGCTGAAGCACCGGCGACCGCCAAGATAAGATGCAGGGGAAAAGAGGCCGGAATCCAAATGTATAACGCTACAAGGAAGAGAGAAGACCATACTCCTACACACCAGTGGCAACTTAATAACATTCCCATCCAGCGTCGCCATCCCGAGCCGATGATATTGACTTGTCTAATCACCTGTCCCGATTGGTCCGGTTCGTATGTGATTTTCACAAACGGTTCCCGAATCACAGACGTAATTTCATCAAAAACGATTAGGTGAGTGAGACGAAAAGAAGCCAAGATCAAAACAACAAAATGGAACCATGAAATCGCTGACAATGGAATCTCTCCTTTATCAAAAGGATATCGTGATTCGATTGCTGGTTGGTACTTGAAAGTTGCCATCTTTAAAGAAAAGGATCCCTTGTATGGTGATCGTCCTTCCTTTTTCAGGCTTCGGAACGGAAAGTTGGAAGTTGGAAAACGACTCCATTTCCCCCGGAGCTATCCGCAAGGGCTGAATCGGACAAATCCAATACTCTCCCCGTTCCTTCACCTTTTTCATCCAATCATCCTCAAGGTACCGCCAGCCTGTAGCACTGTCACCATTAAATCCTTGCACAGCCAAAGTATCCGCCATTTTCGGTGGAACGATCTGCCCTTTCAACTGAGCCCCTTCGGTCGGATTCACTTGGAGACAAATGATCGGATCAATCAAATCTGACCTTCCCGTATTTTTCATAACCATGCTTCCAAAAATGAGATAGGGATCCGTATCGGAATCGGGAACAACCACTTGATAATCGAAATAAACATCTGCCCCCCATTCTGGCAAGAAAGCCGCCTGAGTGGAAGGTGAAACCATTTGATCTGGTTGTTCTTCATCTACTGGAGATCCGGTATCCTTCATTGGAGTACTCAAAGACGATTCTGATCCCGGAAACAAATTTCCAATTCCAGGAAAAATTAAACGTATATTTTCAATAGAAACATACGGCAACAGGGCGAGCAAGTTCCCCTTCGTCATTCCCCTCAGCAAGGCCGAAGAGAGAATTACCGCAATTTTTTCATTAAGTTCGCCTGCTTCGTTTTCGCCTTCTTGAGGAAATTGGCAGCGCAAATCCACTTTGGGAATAGGATGCTGATTCAGTTCTCTTTTCATCTGCGCAGTGAACCCATGCACCTTAAATTCGCGGTGAAAAGTACGAGCCCAAAATTTTCCTCTCCCCCCCCGGCTATAGAAGATATGAAAACGCGGGTGAGATGAAGAATGATGAACCAGTTTTGTAAGCTGAAGCATAATCTCCCCATTCTTGAAAGCCGGTTTGTTGGGATCTAGTTGGATAAACTTAACACCAGTTCCGTTGAAAAATGTTTTTATACTTTCCAAAATTGAAGTAAGTTGGTCATCTTTTTTGTTTAAAACCAAAAATACCTTTTTTCCATGCAATCCCGGGGTAAGCTGAAGAAGTTTTTCACTGGGATCCCATCTCGTCTCAAAACCGATCTGTTCGCATAACAAGCGGTAAATTGGAAAAAAACGGTGCGGGAGATTCCTTTTTTTATCCTCGTTAGCTTGAATCCGGACGTCCATATAACCCCTCCCGTTCAATTGCTTACACTGATTCATTGTATGAAACAGGAAGGGGGAGAGTGACCAATCTAAGCCTCATAAAATGGGCTCGTGATTTTAAACCAAAACCAATCATTTTACGTATAGATGGAAAGGAGAACAAACACAATCCAAGAAATTGTGTTTCAATGTTTAAACCCAATTGCACGGCTCTCGAATCGCTCTGGAAGGCAATACGCAAAACCTCACAATCCAACATTAGGATTTGCATTTCTAAAAGGAATAAATTATTAACTTATATTAATTTACGGAAAATGGTTCTTCGTCTAAAGCGACAGGGATAAGTTTTGCGTATATATAAAATGAGCTAATAGTTGAAGGAGGGTATTGTAAATGGTTAAACCAATTCGCGGCTCTCAGGTCTCGCCACTAATTCCAAATAACGTTGCACCTGAGTGTATCTGCGTGCCCAAAGTATATGACTGGGTTGTTTTCACGGAAGAAATTAATTCAACCGTGCCGGTTACCCCTGTAGCAGGTTGCCCGACCACTGTTACAGATATCACTTGCTCCCTTGTGACAGAACCGTTTTTCCCCATCACCTGCGCAACCAATGGGGTTTGTACCGTTCTGGAGCGACGCCCAATCAACATCGATGGGGTAAACGCCTCCTTAGTAAAATTGCGGCAAGAGATCCCCATTGATGTGACGTTCACGGGAACCACTGATGGGACTCCGGCTACTTGTACCATCCGGGTTACGGTACCATTCATCAGGCAAGTGGTCCTGTGCTTCCCGCCCGAATTCACCAACGATAACCTCGTCTGCCGGATTATCAGCGGTGATTGCACAATCACCACGCCTGCCCCCGTCGGTGGTGAACCATTCCCGTCAACCATCGGGGTCGAACTGTTTGTCTGTAAAGAGGTTCAGGTGTTGGCAGCAGTGAAATTGGAAGTTCTGGCGAAATTCTGCTCGCCGCGTGCGCCGATCACGCCGCCGGTCACTTCTGTCTGCCCGCCGCTCACCTTCCCAGAGCAGTGTAATTTCTTCCCGCAACCGAACTGCGATTGTGAGGGCTTCGTGAATGATACCTGTACAATTTCCGCCCTCTCGGGTGCTACTTGTAGTCTCACCATAGGGTCGACGGTAGTCACCAGCGGAACGCAGACAATCAACGCGACCATCTGCAATAACTGCTCCTTGACGAACTCCAGTATCTTCTATCAAACGACGAACCCAACCCAAAGCTTCACGTTTAACGCCGATACCTTCACTTCTGTGGCATGTACCCCGACAGGATCGGCTACACCGACAACACAGGTCATAACGGGAACAGGGACAGTGACAACAACTGCTCCGGTCAGCAACACCATCCCCAATGTTACCTTCACTTTAACCTTGAATGAAGGTGCGACTACAGATTCCTGGACTTTGGTACTCACGGGTCCTTTCGCGTCTACTGCTACAAACACGGTTGTTCCAGATCAAAATCTGGTTATTAATAACTGTAATGCCTTTCCGTCCCCCACTCCGTAAGGATTTAAAGGGGAAAATGGATATGACGATCCGTTATCAGGCTGTTGTCCTTTTTTGGTCAGCAGCCATTTCCTTGTTTTCTGCTCAAATAGGCGCAAGAAGGAATGGAAACTGGATTAACCACAGTGTCTCCCAACCATGATATTGCATATAAATACCCTATATTCTATCAACCAAAGGAAGGGACTTGTCGTTATGATGCTGTGGAAATGGAAAAAACTTTTAACGGAAAAAGACGAGATGATCGATCAGTATAAGAAGAAGGAAAAAGAGTATCAATCCGAACTCGAACAGATGAAACAACACATCCGTGAATATCAGGAAAAAGAAGCAAAATACTTGAGAGATCATGAAGAGACAAAGCAAACCCTTGTGGAACTTGAGCGGAAATTAACCAAATATGAACAAAAAAACGAGGAATATCGAAGTAAGCTGCAACAAAAAGAGCGAAAAATCGAAGAACTGCAACAAAAATTGGCAGAATCGGAGCAAAGGGAATCGGACTCCCACAGAAAATTACAGGAAACAGAAGGCAAATTAAACGCATGGTTGAGAAACCGTCCTAGAGTTGCGATGACGGAAAGCCATTTTCAAACCATGGGGCGAATTGCCAAAAAGTTAGCCAATCAGCCACCCCCGTCCAATTCAGGCCAGATGGCAGGCATCTCTTTTCAAGCCATGGCAACTCCAAAAGCCGGAAATTATGACTCAAATCAATCCTCTTCGCAGACAGTACCCTTTAATCCATTTAAATATACACGATAAATCCAGACTTCTTCTATAATTTTACGAAATGAAAGGAGACCCTCTTTATGGATCCTCGTTGGGAACAATGGCGCAACTATCGGCCGAGACCCCGTGTTCAACCTTCACAGCCGCAACAATACCGACATTATCCATCAAATGGAAACGGCCAACCCGTTCGTCCGGTCCATCAGCCAAACCAAGGGCAACAGCCAAGGCAAACAACCCCACGAAAGGGATGTTGCGGGGGATAACTTCCGATTATGATTTGGTTTTCCACCCTGACGTTTATACAGCCATGATCGACCATTGTCTGCGGGAAAAACCGCTGGAGGCGTGTGGATTGTTGTCGGGAAAGGACCAAACGGCATTCACTTGTTGGCCAATGACCAACATTCTCCACAGCCATAACGCGTTTGAGATGGACACAGGGGAGGTCGAAGATGTTTTCCGGAAAATCAGGGAAAAAGAGGAGCAGTTGGTGGGAATTTATCATTCTCATCCCACCGCTCCCCCAAATCCATCCCTGGAAGATATCGCTCACGCCAACTACCCGGAAGCTGCCTATGTGATTATATCCTTATCTGATAGATCTCCCAACGTCCGTTGTTTCCAAATTCTCAAACCGCGAGTTTTTCCCCTGCTTCATGGAATTTCCCGCTATTAAAACCTCATAAAAAACCAAGCATCCTAGCTTGCTATTAGGCTGTTGACAAATATGGATCAACAGCCTTTTTTGTCGAATTGAAATGAGGACAAGCTTCTTAAGAAACAGTCAAAATTCCCCATAATGGAGCCATATCGCGAGCAAGTGGATACCTGGCTAATGGAGGACAAAGCCCGTCCCCGAAAACAGCGTCATACAACAAAACGGATCTATGATCGTTTGGTAGAAGAATATGGATTTAAGGGCTCGGAACGAACTGCTCGCTACTATGTAGCGAAGCGGAAAATGGAGTTTCAGATCGGGGAAGTGGAGCCATATATTCGATTAGAGCATCCTGGGAGAGAAGCTCAAGTTGACTTTGGTCTTTCCAAGCTGTAAATGGGGGAAAGGTTGTAGAACAAAAGATGCTCATTCTCTCCTATCCGTACAGCAACGCAGCCTTTGTCTTTGTTAGCCCAAAGGAAAACACAGAGTGTTTGCGAAAGCCAAAGGCTCTCAGCTACAGTTCAGTCCCGGCCTTCCTTCCAGATAAAACAAAAGCCTTCTTGCTGTCTTCCGAAGGAAAACAGCGTAAGACTTGCGTCGATTGGCTGATTCGCATGCTGAAGACTTACAACATAGACGAAATTGAAAAGGGATTGCTACATAGCGAATTAGAGAAAACTGAACAACTGGAACATGTCTTTTACAAACTTCGTCATCCCGAGTTCAGGCCATTGCCTTTCCTCGAAACACGCACTCCTGCTATCTTACGGGGCCGGAAACCTGATCTCAGTCGATATGATCGACTTCAACAATGGAGGGCACAAAAGTGAAAACAACACTCCAAAGACTGTGTAAACAAATGCGTTTAGCTCACATTATGGACGTCTATGAAACGATTCCGTTTGAAAATCCATCCCACTTAGTATTTACATGATCTTTTAAATGCTGAGCAAAGGGGACGTAACCAAATGAGGATTCGCAAATTGATAAACAAGGAAATTTCCTCAAATGAAGACGAAGGGTATTCCTTTGACGCAATCACGTTTCCTGAGAGCATCAATCCAGAAGGATTGATGCGAGTGGATTTCATCGAGAAGAAAGAAAACGTCATTATGCTTGGTGCCGTTGGCATCGGGAAAACTCATCTTGCTACCGCAATGGGGATAGAAGCCTGTAAACGCGGGATGAAAGTCCAATTTTTCAGGGTTTCCGACCTGATCTCGACCCTTCAAATGAGATTCCAAGCTGGAACTCTTCATCGGTTCCAGAAGGAGCTGCTCAACTCGGATATGCTCATCATAGATGAGATAGGGTTTGTCCCTTTTCACAAAGATGGGTCAGAGCTGTTTTTCAATCTCATGTCTGAATGTTACGAGCGATTGAGTGTTGTGGCACCTCTAACTTGGAATTTAGCCAATGGGATACGGTTTTTGGCGATGACCGCCTTACGGCGGATCGTCTTGTTCACCATGCTCATATCTTGGCTTTCACAGGTGACAGTTACCAGCTCAAAAACGCTCTCTCCCATCAATCTTAGTTAATTCATTCTGGCAAGGCACTATGTACAAAACGGTTGCCGTTTTCCGTACTTTTTACTTGCCGAACACATAAAAGTCCACTTTTCTAATTTTGAAAAGTGGACTTTTTATTTAGTATTGAAGTGCTTTTTTTACTTGTTCTAAATACCCAAATCCGTACCTTTTATCCGGTTCCAAATATGTCCCTTCACTCCATTCATTCCAGGCATTAATAAACACAAATTCGCTTTTGATTTGAATCGCCTTTTGAATTAACTGCGAAAAATAATAACCAAATTTATCGGGAGACGCACCATCGAAGATTAGTGCATTTTTCCCCATTCGTGCGGTGTTATCCCAATCGATAAAAGCTCCCAAAAAAGCGGGTTTGTCTGGTAATGGTACTCGATTTAAGATACCTTGCCAAACCGTATCATAATCATATAGACGAATTGCCTGTGAATCAAAACCAGTTACATGTTTAAGCAATTGCGAGGCCAAATTGTGCTGATGATGCTGCACAATCGTATAGAAAGGCTCAAAGTCGATACGAGCATGAATGCATGAACTGGTGTGTGGATTTGGATTGGAATGACTCAACACCTCTGCAAAGTATATCCCATCCAGGCCGTTCTGTTTTGCCAATTGATCCCAATAACAGAACATTTCATCGAGTCGTTCAATATGCCACGGTACATAAACACTGAAAAGGGGTTTGTTATCTACCCGTATATATCTCTTATCTTTGAATGCCTCCAATAAATACTCAAAATGTATTTTCCAATCCGGATAATCTCCATATTCCTGAATCATCAAAAACTCATCATGATCCGATCCATCAATCCATGTTCTTCTCCAATGATGATTTGCCCAGCAAAGACAAAAGGGGAAATCAGGCTCACCCGTTCGGAGCACCTCATTAAATGGCGTTTCAAGAAGCATCTTTCCTTTGAACCAATAGTGATAATAACAAAATCCGTACACTCCATATTCTCTTGCTATATTCGCCTGCCACTGTCTCGCTTCTGGATCAGTTAAATAATAATAATAATCACGGTATGGTTCTCTCGGCTGATAGTGACCCGGGAACAGAGGAACTGCTTTTCGTGTATTGGTCCATTCCGTAAATCCAGGCCCCCACCATCGGTCATTTTCCGGGATTCGGTGGAATTGGGGCAAATAAAAAGCGATAACTTTAGGTGTTAATCTGTTTATCATCATCACCCCCCTCATTTTCCCTATTGTCCAACTTATTCACCAAAACAAAAGGTGAACAGTACATATGCTGATGAGATTAAAAATGGTTCTATTTATTTGATTTTGCGCAGAAATCCATTTGGGTTTGAAGTTACATAAAACTTTTCTCTCTTGTAGTCAATGACAAATTGGTCATTCTCTGCCATAAATTCCTCAACCGCTTCCTTCGGACCGGGGCCACATCCCGGGAGTACGGGATTTCCATTGATATTTGTATCTTCGACAATCAAATAACTCCCCTTTGTCACCAATTGGCTATAAATCTTTAATTCATTTAAAACATGCTGCTTGGAATGATCGGAATCCAAAATCACCATCACCACTTGCGCATCTTTTGCCTCTTGCTGTACAGCCTGAACAATCTCCGGAGAAGTGGAGGAACCAAGCAAGTAATTGATACGGTTATGTTGAGGGCAAGTCGGACTCTCCACAATATCGATGGTGACTACTTTCCCTTTCCCAATCAGATCACAAATCGTCGCCAAAAATAGCGTACATCCCCCTTGACTCGTTCCACATTCCACAATCAGGTCCGGTTTTAGTTCAAATATAATTTCCTGATAAATCCAAAGATCTTGGGGGTATTTTAAGACAGGTACTCCCAACCAATAGGTGTTCGTCCATACCAGGCTGTTATAAAAAAGATTGTGAAATGAATCGATAATATTTTTCATATCAAATCATCCACTTCCTAATCATCATTTTTATCAGAAAATTAACGGAATGTTCTAGGTACTCAATCCATTTTTCAACCGGAGTATTCTCCATTGATTATTGCTTCAACCACATATTGGAAAGCATTTGCTTCAACTGCGAACGAGGGATTGTCTTTCAGCAGGGAGGAACGGATATGGTCAAGCCAATGGATGAGCGGATCCATTTGCGGATTGGGATAAACAATTCTCTCAAGATCAGTAATGTAATAACCGGTAATCTGGAACATCTTGTAAATTTCCGTCAAGGTAAAAAAGCGCAAATGAGTCTGATCTAACAGCCCCCATTCCATATATGTCCATTTCCCCAGAAGAAGGTCGTGCAAAATAGAGATATGAGCGATATTGGGAATGCAAGCAATAATCGAGCCATTCTTTTTCAGAAAAGGTTTTACTTTTCTCAGCACGGCCCAGGGGTCGATCAAGTGCTCCAGCACATCCCCAAAGATAATATGATCAAAAGAACCCTGTTCGTATGGTAACTCGATCGTTTCAATATCACCGCATAAGACATGGTCCAGTTTTTTTTCCGCTTCTTGAGCAGCCTCCGGAAACAGTTCAATCCCGTAGACCGTGATTCCCCTTGTACGGAGTACACTCCCCAGGTTCCCTTTGGCACATCCGACATCAAGCACACACGACGCGTCCGGTTTGATTCTTTTTAACAGATATGGATTATTGCCGTCATAATAATATTCCGGTTTTTGCTCATATAAACGTTTGTGATGATCTACCATAAAATCCCCTCCTCGTTATTTAAGATAATGTCGGGCGAAAATCTCATGGTAATGCATATATTTCGGATAATCGAAATGATTGTTGAAATTAGTGTGATAGTGCAGGCTCCACGGCTCAATCTGTTTTGGGACTCCAACCAAAAATCCGTGTTTTTTGAACTCCAATGATTGGGATATATCATAGAAATCGAACCCATCAAACAAATCAGCTCTCCAGGGTACGTCATATTGGGTCACCATCAAAAACCCATCCACCGCTTCAACAGCTTCAAATGCATCGGTTACTTCTTTCCATTTTTCAAGTTTATAGGTATTTCCGGGGAAACCAATGAGCTTTCCATACAACTCTTTTCCTTCCCACCAAAATCCACTGGAAGGCAGCGTTTTACAGCCGGCAAAACCTAACAAACCCAATAATGGGTTATTTTGAAATAAAGTGAGAATTTCCCGGAGAAAATGAGGGTTGATGATAAAAGTATCCTGATGCAGATAGATCTTATACTTTGCATCATTGGCCAATGCCCGATTATACCCTTCTGCCATTCCTTTCGCCCCGTAAACAGGGAAGAGCTCAATCGTATAACCCTGTGGAACATCTAGATTTTGAATATGTTTCACACATAGCGCATATAATGTCTCGTCATTCACGCAAGTGACAAACAGAAATTTGTTGTTCATCGTAAATAGCCTCCTGGGTTATACTATAAATTCTCATTGATTACGTAGCAAACTACTTACTAATATATGGAGGTTTGGAAAAATTGAAAGGACGATTTACCTATTTTAAAACACCCGTTTTATTTACTCTCCGCTGAATTTCAATTTGCTAAGAAAATCGGCCAATAAAGAACTGAATGATTCAAACGCCTATACCTTGAACAACTCTGCTGCATATAGGTGTTTTATCCGATCCGGTTCGATCATCATCATTTGTTTAAGCGAGTGTGAAAAACAATGTCCAGTCCCTTTCTATTTAACGGAAATAAAAAAATCGTGATCTCCCGGCTGTTCAAAGACATACGGAACTCATTTACTTATGAATTTTGGGTAAAACCGCTTTCTTCCCACCGAATTGATCCAGAAGCTTCCAGCGGGGTAGCCAGTCCCTTTGGAATGCAATGGGTCATTGGTGCCGGACACGGAGGAATTCATGATGCCGGTGCGGGAGTATCGGCAGGAACCAACGGGATCAGCGTTTATGAACACGGGTCCTACTACCTCCCTGCCAGGTTGGTATGGGAAACTTCCATAACGGATTGGACCCATGTTGCGGTCGTTTATAATAATAAAACGCCTTCTCTTTATATCGATGGTGTGTGGAAAAAAACGGGGGAACCCAGCCCCAGGGCCAACGTGTTTGCATCAGGATTATTCGGTGCTCTTGAACCGTATGGTTATTTTACAGGCTATCTCAAAAAAATCTGCATCTGGGATCATGCGAGGACACCACAGCAGATCGCTGACGATAAGGACAAGGAATTAACAGACAGCGAACCCGGTTTGATCGGGTACTGGTTGGTAAACAATCATAGTGAATTCTCTTTTGACGAAACGGTTCATTCCAATCACAATAAAAAAATGAAGATCAAAGAAAAAGAGTTATGGGATTTAAAAATTTTATATGTAAAATCAGGAGATTTCTTACCCTATACCGCTATTCATGAATCGATTATTGATTCATTGCACGAGTTGGTTCGCGATGTGCATACGATCAGCTCCCAAGAGGATATTGTCGAAAGAGCAAGGATCATACAACCGGATCTGATGCTGGCGTTAAATGGCTTGGATCTCTCTGCCGATCAAATCACAACAACCCGATTATCAGGAGTAAAAACGGCCGTCTGGTTCACGGATGACCCTTATATTTTGGATGCAACCCGGCAAATCGCTCCTCATTATGACTACATTTTCACAATCGAGTCAAACTGTATCCCTTTTTATAAACAGTTGGGCTGTTCGGAAGTGCATTACCTGCCTCTCGGAATGAATCCTGCAGTATTTCGCCCCAAAAAAGTGAACGCTTCTTATCAGTCAGATGTTTGTTTTGTCGGTAGAGGATATCGTAACCGAATCCGTTTTTTCAATCGGATCCTTCCATTTTTGGCTGGCAAAAAAGTATTGATCGTGGGGGATTGGTGGGAACGGCTTGAAAATTATAGCCTTTACAAACAAGCGATCCGAAATTCATGGGTGAGCGCAGAAGAAACGGCCAACTATTATAACGGAGCAAAAATCGTCCTAAATCTCCATCGACAGCACGATGACAATGAATTTAATCTCAACAGCCATAAAATTTCATGCTTATCCGTAAATCCCAGAACTTTTGAAATTTCAGGATGCAAAACCCTTCAGCTAACGGATTTTCGGGATAATTTGCCTGATTTGTACTCTCCGGATAAAGAGATTGCCATATTTTCCTCCCCTCAGGAATGTGTAGAGAAAATTAACTATTTTTTACAGCATGAAGAAAAAAGAAATGAGATCGCATTGAGAGGTTATTTGAAGACAATCAAGATGCATCTGTACAAACATCGGTTATCCCAGATGCTGAGGATTGTTACTGGAAGCAGCCGGAATGATCTGTAAAAGGATCTTCACAAGAAGATGGAGTGGCCAAATTTCTGGAATCTATTCTGAACCAGATCTTAAAGGCTCAGGAGGCTATGAGCAACTGTCGATGAATCCATACGAACGAGCAGGGGAGTGTCAGGGCTACCGAAACAGCTCCTACCACCACAAAACTGACTAATAGGTAGGAACAATCACACTCGGCTTGCCCCGAATCAGGGGAAAAGCTTACAACTGAGTTGTTTACCCGCTACCAGCGGAGGAACGAGCCTTGGTCTTGATTTGATGAAGACGGGTCAACGGGGTCTCTACCTGGTAGGTAGCCAAAGTTACGGAAGAACTGTGTAGCACGGAGTTTTCCAGATCAACGGTTTCAGATCTGTGCGAGCAGCTAGATCCAACGTGACAGCTTGGAACATTCGTCCCTTGCAGAACGAGCGGTAACCCTTGACATGGTGTTAAAAGTCCGGGAGGAAGCACCTGGTGATGAAGGATTGGACGCGATGAAGATCAAAAAACGGGAATGGTCCAAAATAACAAAAACTTGCTTGAATAAGATCCGGCACACGAACTGATTCGTGACGCAGAAGAGCATGGCCGTTCACTACTTACTCGTAGGTCTAGGACAAACACTTTGACAAAACCGACCGATCCGCATTCTCCACAGGAATCCCAATGATTCCTTCTTTCTTAACTTTGACAAGATAATCCGCGATTTGCATGTCATCGTCAACATCAGCGTCGAATAATGTCTAAACCTCAGTTTTATCCACAGGCACATTTCCTCAACCAAATAAAAATGAACATCAATCAAACCTTCTCAAATGAATAAACCATATCAATCCTCCCATCCGGATAAATCACCACTTCATCCAACAACGTGCGAAATACCTGCAATAGATCCTCATTCTCCTCTTCTAGCACTTCAAACGCTTGCCGGATATTTTCCTCCTTCTTATGGGTGTATTCTTTTTGCCCCGGAATCAATATCTCTTCCTACAGTTGGTGAATTTGCTCCTCCAGCTCGTTTCTTTTATCTTCAAACTCTTATTTCCCAATTAGTTAATCCAAATACAGATCCACCGCTTCTTTTTCTCTTCCCACTGTACTTGTTTTTGAATGGCTTTGAGCTGGTTTTCCTTTTTTCCTGTTCCACTTCGCTCATAAAGTTGAAAGCAATCGATTTTCCTTCAGGCGTTGGATGATAAATTCCCTTACATTCTCATACAATACTCGCCAATGGTTCACACAGCCATGCGTTCCGGATCGGCGGTAATTGGAACATTTCATATAGCGGTATTTCCTCCTGGATCCATCGGAACGCTTTTTGATTGTTTGTACAACGACCATATTGGACCCGCATTCACTGCACTTACAGATTCCCCGCAAATCATTCCATGAGGTAATGTTGACCTTCTCACCATTCCCTTCTCTTGGATTGGCTTTTTCCCAGACGATCGGGACATGATGATTTTCAAATGCCAGATATTTCTCCCAGGGGTTGCGGATTTGTTTCTTACGCCCGCCGATCTTGATTTTGATATATTGATTTAAGATAAAATTCCCACAATGAAATGGGGTTTTAAATCAGCGTTTACACCGAGGTCATTTGCCACTTCCTTCATTTCTTCGGTTTGATATTCCGCCGGTTCAATTCACTGGTGATCCGCTTAAAACCCCACCCGCCCTTTGTGTACCAATCGAATTTCTGACGTACGACCTGGGCTTCCTCTTCATTGATTTGCAAAAATCCGTCCACCCGAACAAACGGTATATCCAGTCGGCCTTTTTCCCCACATAAAAACCCCTGTCTTCTTTGCAAATGCGGCAGGGTCACATGCAGACTAAATCTTCCATTTGCCCAATCTTACCAACTCTATGACAGCTTGGGAGCGTCCTTTGACGTTTAACTTTTGCATGACGTAACTGATGCGTACCTTTTGCAAACTTTGGGCGGGTTCATTTTGAAACGATGTCTCAGACAATGAGTTATAAGATCCCTATTTATTGGGTTCCCACTTTTCTCTCAAAAATCATGCTGTAACAAAATCTGTTAACCAGACCCCATTGGCCGATTGGAAAAACGTATACCCATCCCAATGCATTTCTCTAGCCAGAACCTGCAGTATGATTGTGGATCCATGTCTCTTTCCAACTTGGCGGGCGGTAACGGGATCTCCAGACAGATGCACATGATGCCGACTCCCTTTAATCAATCCCCTTTTGCGAATAGATGAAGAAAGTGACTGGCCGTCCCGCGATACAGTCGATCCGGTGGCTCCATGGGCTCTAAATTCAAGTCAATGTACAGAATGCCCTTGATTCGCCCGAATTTTTTGGCCATCTTCACTGAATGAGAATCGCTGCTTTTCATTCGTTTTCACTATCCGTTCTAAAGTTTCGCGATCTAATAGAACCCCGTGTTTCTGAAGCAACCAAACCAATGAGCTTCTTTCTACTGTCAACCAAGCAATATCTCCAGGAGTCAAAGGTCGTGGCCTGAAGTAAAAGGAATATATGTGACAAATGAACAAGGTTGTCGCGCTTCTTTTACATTTGCTTCTCTCATATAGGAACGTTTTTATTCTTATAAATCTATTGTAAATACACTTTGATATTTGTAAACATTTTGATGTTTATAGGAGGGTGTTTAGTTAAGTCCGTATAATTGTGTAAAAATGGAAGCTGCGAAAAATAATTGAGCCATGGTGAAATTCCTCGGTTAGAATAGTAGTTGGCAAACATTCCCAA
>NZ_JAECVY010000021.1:0-30783 GCF_016055075.1 Thermoactinomyces sp. CICC 10522
CCGGGGGATAGCGGAAGTGCATGTGGGAGAGGGGCAAGTGCTGGCCCGCCTGCACCTGCCTTCCGCGGCAGCGGAAGCGGGCAAGGGCTTCCACCTCCACCCGGGGATGGTCGATGCGGCGATCCAGGCGGGTTTGGGGCTGGGCATTGATTCCGGCCGTCTCGAGCCTGCGCTTCCGTTTGCCGTGGAAGAAGTGGAGATCTATGGCAAAACCGGCCCGGCGATGTGGGCACGGGTTCATCAGGAAACCGGTGGGAAGTTGTCCGTCGATCTGTGCGACGAAACCGGCCGGATTTGCCTGCGAATGCACGACCTGGTTACACGGATGGCAAAACCGGATACTGCGTCGATCGGGGCAACTGCAGAGGAGCACACAGGCAATCTGTTGCTGAAACCCGTATGGGAGGTCATCCCGCAAACAATGGAAGAAAAGTTCCCGCTGCCGGGACAAAACATCGTGCTGGCAGGGGGAACGGAGGCGGAGAGAGAAGCCGTTGCCCGACAATATCCCGGGGTACGGGTGCTGGAGATTGACGATGGGGACTCAATCGAGGTCATTTCCGGGAAAATCCGGCAACTGGGCCACGTTGACCATTTGATCTGGATCGCACCGGATGGTTCCGTCCGGTCGATGACGGAAGAAAGGTTGATTGAGGCACAAGAGCAGATGGTGATCAAGCTGTTCCGGTTGACCAAAGCATTTCTCCATCTGGGCTACGGGCAGAAAGAGCTGGGTTGGACGCTGATTACCACACAGGCGCAGCAGATTCATCCCGATGAAAAGATACAGCCCGCACAGTCTGCCCTCCATGGGTTTGCCGGGTCGCTGGCCAAGGAATATCCGCATTGGCCGATCCGCCTCATCGATCTGGAAAAGACGGAGGACATCCGCTGGGCTTTTGCCCGAATCCGCCATCTGCAAGGGGAAGTGCTCGCATGTCGCGGCGGAGAATGGTACCGCCAGCAGTTGCTTCAGGTGAAAGATGTACAAAAACAGCAAGTTCCCTACAGAACCGGCGGAGTTTATGTCGTGATCGGAGGAGCCGGCGGAATCGGCGAGGTTTGGAGTGAATATCTGATCCGCAATTACCGCGCGAAGATCGTTTGGATTGGCAGACGGGAAAAGAATCGGGAGATTGCGGACAAGATCGACCGTCTTTGTGCATATGGACCGGCTCCCCTATACATTTCCGCCGACGCCACCGACAGGCGGGCCCTGGAACGGGCTCATCGCGAAATCAGGGAAAAGGTCGGACCGGTTCGCGGTGTGGTCCATTCAGCCATTGTGTTGCTCGATCAATCCATTGAGCACATGGATGAAGTACGGTTCAGGGCTTCCTTGGAGGCCAAGGTGAATGTGAGTGTGAGGCTGGCTCAGGTGTTCGCATCGGAACCGCTGGATTTTGTCCTTTTCTTCTCTTCGGTTCAATCCTTTGCCAAGGCGGCCGGGCAGAGCAATTATGCAGCCGGAAGCACTTTCGAGGATGCGTTTGCCCTGGCGCTGGCCCGGGAATGGACTTGTCCGGTAAAAGTGATGAACTGGGGGTACTGGGGCAGCGTCGGAGTGGTTGCTGCCAAAGAATATCACCGGCGAATGGCGGAAGCAGGGATCGGGTCGGTCGAAGCGCCGGAGGCGATGGAAGCATTGGAGATTCTGTTATCCAACCCCGTCTCGCAGCTCGCTTTCATCAACACGATTCGCCCTTTGACTGAGCAAGAAATGAATCCGTCCCAAAAAATATCCGTCTATCCTGCCACCATCCGCTCTTATCTCGACCTTCTGGTCAAGGAGCGCCCACGAGAGGATCAGCGAATGGATCAGGTGATGGCGGCAATCGCAAACAAAATGGAACAACTGACTTCGTTGCTGATCAAGCTGCTCTGGAGCCAGCTGCAATCGACAGGCTTGTTCCGGGAACAGAGCGGAAACCTGACCCGCCTCAGGAAATCGCTTCACAAAGGGTATGGCCGGTGGCTGGCAGAAACCGCAGCGATCCTGGAGCAGCATCATTATCTGAAGCGGGATGGACAAAATTACACGTTGCTTGAGACGGCACCGGTTGATGCAGAGGCAGTCTGGCGGGAGTGGGATGCCCGGAGACAGGAATGGATCGAGGATGAGAATATCCGTCCCCATTTGAGTTTGGCCGAGGCGGTTCTGCGGGAGCTGCCGGCGATTCTCACCGGGAAAAAAGCAGCGACGGAGATCCTGTTTCCCGATTCTTCCATGGAACGGGTGGAAGGCATCTATAAGCAAAATGCCGTGGCCGATTATTACAATGAGAAGCTCGCCGCAATGGTGGCCGCCTATCTTGAGCAGAGGAAACTTCGGGAACCCGGAGTCACTGTCAGAATTCTGGAAATCGGAGCAGGGACGGGAGGCGCCAGCTCGGCAGTGCTGAAGAAACTCAAGCCTTTCCGGGAGCAGATTAAGGAATACTGCTACACGGATATTTCCCGGGCGTTTTTATTGTTTGCCGAAAAAGAATTCGGCTCCCGGAACCCCAATCTTACCTGTAAATTGTTCGATGTCACCGAACCGGTTGCCGGACAGGGAATAGAGGCCGGCGGATACGATATCGTCATTGCGAGCAATGTTCTCCACGCCACCCGGGATTTGCGCGAAACTTTGCGGAATGCCAAGGCTGCGTTGAAACGGAACGGCCTCCTTCTGTTAAATGAAACCACCAGCAAAACCTTGCTGAATCACCTGACTTTCGGGTTGCTGGAAGGTTGGTGGCTGTTTGAGGATGAAGCGTTGCGAATCCCGGGGTCTCCCTTGTTAACGGCGGAACAGTGGCAGACCGTCTTGAGATATGAAGGATTTCGCCCGGCCTTGGCTCCGGTTTTCCCAAACGGCCCGCAGCATCTCATCCTTGCAGAAAGCAACGGAGTTGTCCGGCAGCGGGTACGGGAAAATCACCAGTCTTTGCTTCCGGAGACGGAGATAAGTGAAATCATGCCTGCCCCGGTTGCATCGGAAAATGCTGAAACAGATGAGGATGCCGTTCGCTCCGGAATAACGGTTTATTTGAAGAAGATCGTCGGCGGGATTCTGAAGCTTCCGATTGAGCAGATCGACAGCGCCGAACCCTTGGAGCGGTACGGGTTCGACTCCATTTTGGCCACACAGATGACCAATGCCTTGCGCAACGTTTTTGAGCAGATTTCCGGCACATTGTTGTTTGAGTGCCAAACTCTCGACGAAGTGGCCGACTTTTTGCTGAAAACGCAGCCGGAGACAGTGAAAACGCTCGTAGCCGGAAGCGGAGGAGAGAAAAGGGATGGCGCCGCACATGCTCAGGTGAATGCTGCCGGGCGCACCCCCGATCAGACGGATGTAAAAAGAACGCGGCGTTTACGGTTCCCGAGGCGGAAATCGGACCGGAACAGCCGGACGCTGATCGATGTGGCCATTATCGGGGTGGCCGGCCGTTTTCCAAAAGCGAACGATCTGCACGAATACTGGGAACTTCTAAAATCGGGACAAAGCGGCATAACCGAAATTCCGAAGAAACGCTGGGATTGGCGGGAGTATTACGATGCGGAACCGGGGAAACCCGGCCATATCTACAGCAAATGGGGTGGTTTTCTCGACGGGATTGACCAATTCGACCCCTATTTCTTCCGCATTTCCCCGGCAGAGGCCAAGCGGATGGACCCGCAGGAAAGGCTGTTCCTGGAAATTGCCTATCAAAGCATTGCCGATGCGGGCTATACTCCGGAAAATCTCAGTCACAGCCGCAGGGTAGGGGTATTCGTCGGAGTCATGAACGGGCATTATCCACCGGGAGCGAGTTACTGGTCGATCGCCAACCGGGTTTCCTATACCCTGAATTTTCAGGGGCCCAGCCTGGCCGTGGACAGTGCCTGTTCTTCATCCCTGACGGCGATTCACCTCGCTTTGGAGAGCATTTACAGCGGGGTGAGCGAGTGCGCGATCGCCGGCGGAGTCAATCTGATCGTCCATCCGGATCATTATAGGAAATTGTCGGCGATGATGATGCTCTCTCCCGGGGACAAGTGCCGGCCTTTCGGCAAACAGGCGGACGGGATTGTCGACGGGGAGGGAGTCGGAGCGGTTGTTTTGAAGCCTTTGTCCCAAGCCGAGGCGGATGGGGATCATATTTATGGAGTGATCAAAGGGAGTATGCTTAACGCCGGCGGGAAAACCAACGGCTATACGGTGCCCAATCCCCGGCAGCAGGAACAGGTGATTGCGGAAGCGTTGCAGAGGACCGGGATTGATGCCCGCACGATCAGTTATATTGAGGCGCACGGGACGGGAACGGCCCTGGGGGATCCGATTGAAATCAAGGGTCTGACCGCGGCGTTTGAACGGCATACGTCGGACCGCCAGTTCTGCGCCATCGGCTCGGTGAAATCCAATATTGGACACACGGAGAGTGCGGCCGGGATTGCCGGTTTGATCAAAGTGTTGCTCCAGCTGAAACATCGTCAATTGGTTCCTTCCCTGCATGCCGGGGAACCGAATGTCAATATTGATTTCCGGAATACGCCGTTTGTGGTGCAGCAGGAGCTTGGCGAATGGAGACGGCCTGCAATTGAAAGGGACGGAAAGATTCGCGAATACCCGAGACGGGCCGGAATCTCCTCTTTTGGTGCGGGCGGGGCCAACGCCCATTTGGTGGTGGAGGAATATATCCCCAAAAAGCGAAAACGCTCCGGATCGCCCATCACCGATAACCGTCCGGCCCTGATCGTGCTGTCAGCCAAAAGGGAAGAAGCACTGAGGCAACAGGCAAACCGTTTATTGGCTGCGATTGAGAGAGAGCAGTTCACGTCGGGGGAGCTGGCGTGTATCGCCTATACGTTGCAGACCGGGCGGGAAGCGATGGCTGAGCGGCTTGCCTTTACGGCGGCTTCGATCGCCGAACTGAAACATCAATTGCGGACTTTTCTCGGCCGCGCGGATCAGCCGGGAGACGGTTTGCTGCGGGGGCGCGTGAAAGCACGCAGCGAAGGCCCGGCTGTTTCTGCCGAAAGAATCAGGCAATGGATCCGTGCAGGGAAATTCAGGCCATTGCTGGAGGCTTGGGTCAACGGGGCGGACGTGGATTGGAATCAACTCTACGAGACAGACAAACCGTCCCGCATCCCTTTGCCCGCTGATCCGTTTGTCCGGGAAAGTTTCTGGATAACGGAGCATAAGCCCGGTGTACCCGCGCAGGTTCAGGTGCCGTCTGCGCACCTTCATCCACTGCTGCATCAAAATGTATCGGATCTTGACGGTTTGAAGTTCGCGACGAATTTTGACGGCCGGGAATTTTTCCTCCGGGATCATGTTGTCCGGGGCAAGCGGGTGCTTCCGGGGATGGTGTATCTGGAAATGGCCCGGGCGGCAGCAATGGCGGTGTCAAGCCGTACGGAATCAGGTGAACGGGCAACGGCGCTTCGCCTGAAAAATGTGAGTTGGAATCGTCCGTTGGTGCTGGATGCGCCGACTGTCCGGGTGCACATCGGGCTTTTCCCGGGAAATAACGGGGAGATCACCTATGAAATTTATAAGCAGCCGGAAAACGGAGATGCCGATCCAACCGTGTATTGCCAAGGAAGGATCGTTCCGGCAAAAGCCGGGGATCAAACGCCGCAACTGGATCTGCCGGCCTTGCGGGCTCTGTGCGGGAAACGAATGCTGACACCGGCTGCGTGCTATGCCGCTTTTCAGTCCCTGGGCATTGTTTATGGACCGGGTTATCAGGGATTGGAAGAGATTTATGCAGGGCAGGGGCAAGTGCTGGCGAAAATCAGCCTCCCCGATAGTGTGGCCGATACGGCGGATCAATACCATTTGCATCCGAGTTTGATCGATGCTGCTGTCCAGTCTTCCCTGGGACTGGTCTCTGCCGAAGACCGCACCGTCTTGTTCCTGCCATTTGCTTTGGATGAACTGGAGATATACGGAAACTGCACTCCGCGAATGTGGGCTCTGGTCCGCCGCAGACCAAAGGAAACAGCAAACGCGAACCTGCAAAAACTGGATATCGATTTTTGCGACGAGCAGGGCTCGCTGCGTCTGCGGATGAAAGGTCTGACCATGAAAGCCGTGCAAAGTACAGAGCGCTTTCAAGGCGCAGATTCCGGGCAAAGCCCCTTGCTGCTTTCCCCTTATTGGAAGGCGGAAAAAGCAGTGGGTCGCCCCGACCTGTCCTCCGCCCATGAGCAGCGACACGTGATCGTGTGCGGGGCCGATGAGAAGCTGGCGCAGGAAATGGAACATCGTCTGCCGGGGGTGCATTTCCATTATCCAACTATACGGGAGGACGGCATTGACGGGAAGTTTGCCGATGTTGCCCTTGAAGTGTTTGCTGTCATTCAGCGCATTCTGAAAGCGAAACCGACCGGGACGGTATCGGTGCAGGTTCTGCTCCTCAACCGGAAGGAATATCCGTTTGCCGGGGCGATTTGCGCCATGTTGCAAACGGCCCGTCTGGAAAACCCCCGTGTGACCGGACAATGCCTGGAACTGGAAGGAAACGGGGGGATTGATAACATTCTTGGCATCCTGGAGGAAAATCGCCTCGAGAATCGGGTTTTGCGAGTTGCCTATCAGGATGGAGAGCGATGTGTTCCTGACTGGAGGGAAGTTCCATACGCCCGTGAGCCGGCAGCCGTTCCCTGGAAGGAAGGCGGGGTTTACTTCATCACCGGGGGAGCAGGAGGCCTTGCTTCCATTTTTGCCCGGGAAATCGCCCGGCACATCAACAGAGGGACACTGATCCTGGCAGGGCGTTCACAGCCGGATGCGGCACGCCATGCAGCCTTCAGGGAGTTGGAGAAAGACGGATTCCGGGTTGTCTACAGGCAGCTTGATGTAACTGACCGGGATAAAGTTGTTCGCTGTCTGGAAGACATCAGGGAAGAGTACGGAGGCCTTGACGGAATCATTCATGCCGCCGGTGTAACCAGTGATCAATTCATCATTCAAAAAACCCCGTCGCAATTTGCCCGGGTGCTTGCCCCCAAGGTGACGGGACTGGTGAATCTGGATGAAGCCAGCCGGGAAGATGATCTCGATTTCTTTGTGATTTTTTCTTCCCTCGCCGGAGTTACAGGGAACATCGGGCAGGCGGATTACGCTGCGGCCAATGCCTTTGCCGATCAATATGCACAGTACCGCCATCATTTGGTCGCCCTCGATCAGCGCAGGGGAAGGACACTTTCCATCAACTGGCCCCTGTGGGAGGACGGCGGGATGCGGATCGAATCAGAGCAGGAAGCCCGCTGGATGCAGGATATCGGCATGTCGGCCCTGAAGTCGGAAGCGGGCATAAAGGCGTTCTATCAAGCGCTTGCTTCCGGCCATCCGCAGGTGCTGGTTCTTCACGGGGATCAAAATAAACTGAAACGTTTTATCGGAGCAGGTAAACAGCAGGCGGATGAGGCAGAAAGACGGGAAAGCCCGCCTGTCAGTTATGAATTCTGCCTGAGCCTGACCGAAAAAATCGCACGGAATGAGTTGTCGGAAGAGCAATTTATGCAACTGCTCCAATCACAACGCAGTCAGATTGAAACTTGGGGTAAGAGGTGAGGCTGAAATGGATCACCCGGTGAAATCGCTGTACCGGCAGATCAAAAATGGGGAGATCAGTCAGGAAGAGGCAGCCAAACAGATCCGGCAGTTTTTGATGCAAATTCCGGCGATGACCAACACATCCTTGGCCGATCAGCTTAAAGGGGATTTACGGGAGAAGGTTGCCGATCTCTTAAACGTTCCGGCGGAACATGTCAGTACCGGCACGGAGTTGGCGGAGTTCGGGCTGGACCCGGTTTTGCTGGCTGATTTGGCCGATTGGCTCAATCAACGTTATCAACTGGAACTCACCCCGGGGCTGATTCTGGAGCAACGAAATCTGCACGGCTTGGCGGTATACATCCTTGCAGAGCACCGTGATGCGACGTCTCCCGTGGAAAAACGTTCAGTCGTGCCCGTCGAAGAGAGCAAACTTCGCATCATGGCGGCCAATTATCTGAAACATCAATTGTCCTCCGTTCTTCAGGCTCCCGCCGACCGGTTGGATCTTGATGCACCGTTGGAGGATTACGGAATGGATTCGGTCATGGTGATGAAGCTGACGGCACAATTGGAAAAAAACTTCGGGCCCTTGTCCAAAACGCTGTTTTATGAGTACCAAACGATCGGGGAGCTGACCGGCTACTTTATCAAGTGCCACCGGGAGGCGTTGGTTAACCTGCTCGGATTGAAAGAGGAAGCGGTTAAAGAGGAAGCGGCTGCAAAGGCGGATCATGCGCAGCCGCCTCTGCCTTTTAAAAAAGCGGAAAAGCGCGGCAGGCAAAAGAAGAATGAAGCGAAGACGGCACAGCGGGACGGAATTGCCATCATTGGCCTTGCCGGGCGTTACCCCGGAGCGAAAAATATCCGGGAATTTTGGAAAAATCTTCAGGAAGGAAAAGACTGTATCACCGAAATCAGCCCGGATCGCTGGGATCACCGCTTATATTTTGATCCGGACAAGCATAAACCGGGGAAAACCTACAGCAAATGGGGAGGATTTATCGACGGCGTCGACCGGTTTGATCCTCTCTTTTTCAATATTTCCCCACGGGAAGCGGAAGTCTTGGACCCGCAGGAACGTTTGTTTTTGGAGTGCGTCTATGAAACGATCGAGGATGCCGGATACACCCGGGAATCGCTCCGCTCGGATCAGGAGGGCAGCTATGGGGGCAAGGTGGGCGTTTTTGTCGGGGTGATGTATGAAGAGTACTCCCTGTACGGCGCGCAGGAACAATTAAAGGGCAACCCGGTTGCTCTCGGCAGTAATATCTCGTCGATCGCCAACCGCGTTTCGTATTTTTTTAATTTTACCGGGCCGAGCATGGCGATCAATACCATGTGTTCGTCTTCGTTGACGGCCCTGCATCTCGCCTGTCAGAGCCTCATGCGGGGAGAGTGCGAACTTGCGGTTGCAGGCGGGGTCAATTTGTCGATCCATCCCAACAAATATTTGCTGCTCGGGCAGGGGAAATTCGCATCGAGCAAGGGACGGTGTGAAAGCTTTGGTGCAGGGGGCGACGGTTATGTTCCCGGTGAAGGAGTGGGAGCCGTCCTGTTAAAGCCGTTGTCCCGGGCCATTGCCGACCGGGACAACATTTATGGCGTGATCAAAGGGACAGCCATCAATCATGGCGGCAAGACCAACGGTTATACGGTTCCCAATCCGAATGCACAGGCGGAAGTGATCAGCCGGGCCTTGCAGGAAGCGGGCATTCACCCGCGGACGGTCAGCTGCCTGGAAGCGCACGGAACGGGAACCGCACTGGGAGACCCGATTGAAATTACCGGGTTGTCGAAAGCATTCGGAGCGTTGACGGAAGATCAGCAATTTTGCTCGATTGGCTCTGTGAAGTCTAACATCGGTCATTGTGAAAGCGCCGCAGGGATTGCCGGGTTGACCAAAGTGCTCCTGCAGATGAAATATGGTCAGCTCGTGCCTTCCTTGCATTCGGACGTGTTAAATCCGCATATCGATTTCAGCCGGACGCCTTTTGTTGTCCAAAGAAGCTTGCAGGAGTGGAAAAGGCCGGTGCTCAATCTGGACGGCGAGGAAAAGGAATACCCGAGAAGGGCCGGCATTTCCGCTTTTGGCGCCGGCGGTTCCAACGCCCATATCGTGGTTGAGGAATACATCCGGGAGGAACGGACGGAGCACAACCATGCAACTGGGCCCGTTCATCCGGCGCTTATCGTGCTGTCGGCCAAAGATGATGAAGCGTTGCGCCGGCGTGTGCGGCAGTTATTGGATGCGATGGAAGAGCAGCCGTTCGCAGACAGCGATCTGGCCGACCTGGCCTATACCCTGCAAGTGGGGCGGGAAGCGATGGAAGAGCGGCTGGCGTTCACAGCTGCAACAGTCAGAGAAATGAAGGAGAAACTGAAGCGTTTTCTGGATGGCCGGGTGGAATCAGGCGGAGTGTTCCGGGGCGGGGCCAATTCCGGAAAAGAGCTTTTGTCTGCTTTGGCCGCAGATGAAGAGTTGGAAACCATCATCGAAATGTGGTTGCAAAAGGGGAAATATGATCAGCTCCTGCAATGGTGGGTAAAAGGGCTCAATCTGGACTGGAACCTTCTCTACCCGGGAGACAGGCCGTACCGGATCAGCTTGCCCGCTTATCCGTTTGCCGGACAAATATGCTGGTTGCCCGAAACGATCAGGGGAGACGAAGTTAAAACCCGTTTAAACGCAACACCGGAAAGGGAAGAGCCCGGGATACAATGCCTTTACTTGCCGGTCTGGGAAGAACAGGCCGCTCCGGAAAGGGCTGAAGCTCACCGGCATGACACGGTCGTGATTGTCTATCAGGAATCTTCGACGGCATTTAAACAAACGATCGTCGATCATTATCGGCGGAACGCCTCCGCCGGCCGGATCGTACAAATCCTTCTCGACCGCGAAAGCAAAAAGAGATCCGACGATCATTGGCAATGCGCCTTCGACGACCCGCAAGCGCTGGAGGCCTGCCTGAACGAAGCCGGAGCGATCGATTGTCTCTATTTCATTGCCGAATTTCGCAATGCTGATGAACAGATCGATTTTCATGATCTAGCGCAAAGCCAGCAGCGCAATGAGCTGCCATTGCTGCGGATCGTCAAGCTGTTGCAGGCAAGGCAGGACGACACTCCGGTCGATTGTTATTTCCTGACCCAGGATAATTACACCATCGGAGGGAAACCGGCGCATCCGTACGGCGGAGGAGTGACCGGACTCGCCTATGCCGTAGCCCAGGGCGACCACCGCATGCGGGTGCGAAATATCGACCTGTCCGCAGAAGACATGGGAGATGCAGAAAAGCAGAACCAGGTTTTGCACATGATCCTGGAGGAACCGCCTTCCCACCGCGGCGAAGTGATCAAAATGCAGCGCGGGCGACGTTATCGGCAGGCGTTTCTTGAAATGGACAGCGCCAGCCGGATGAAAACGGAGGGATTGAGAAACGGAGGCGTTTACGTCATTGCCGGAGGAAGCGGCACCGTCGGCAGAGCCATTACCCGCTATCTCATTGTGGAATATCGCGCCAGGGTCATCTGGATCGGACGCACACCGGAAGATTCCGATGCCATCAAAGAAAAACTGGCCGAATTCGCGGGATTGGGATCTGTGCCTGCCTATATCCGGGCGGATGTCACTGACCCACGGCAGATGAGGCAGGCGGTCAAACGGATCAAGGAACAGCATTCCGTTATTAACGGGGCCATCTTCTCAGGGGTGGTCTTTTCCTTTGAAAATTCGCTTCGTCAGACGACGGAAAACGAATTTCTGGAGATCCTCAATGTCAAAACGATTGGCGGCATCCTTTTTTATACCGCTTTTCAGGATGAACCGCTGGACTTTATGCTCTATTTTTCTTCCGGTCAGGCTTACTCGTTCTCCGGAGCCGCCCGGTTTTCAGCATACGCCACAGGGATCGCGTTTTCCGATGCCTTTGTGCGCAGCCTGAGGAATAAGGCACCGTTTCCTGTCGGGACCATCAACTGGGGATTCTGGCAAGACTCGGTGCAGGGGACATTTTTGGACGGCAAAACAAGAGCTTTGCAAGACGATGAAGGATTTGCCTGTTTTGCCCGTGTCGCCGGTCTGTTGCGGGAGGGATTGTTAAACCAGAGTCTCTGCCTCAAACCGTCGCCCTCCCTGAAGGGATTGATGAATCTGAAGAAGGAGAAGGCTGTTGTGAATGCTCCTGTCACCAGGCCGTTGCCCGGATCTCTTTACGGCAGGCTGGAGAGCGGGAAGCATGCAGAAGATCCTTTGATTGACGGCGCTCTCGCCAAACAGATGGAAGAATGGGTGGCCAAGCTGCTCTTCGTTCAGTTGTCAACGTTGGGTCTGCCGCCGAAAGGAATGCCGGTGACAGCCGCCGATTTGCTGCAAAAGGGGAAAATTGCCGGCAAGTATGAGCGGTGGCTGGCGGAGTGCCTGCGGATTTTGGAAACATACGGATATCTTTGCAGCGAAGCGGGGCAGATGATCGTTCTTGCCGATCATGATGCCGGGAAGCGGGAACAGGTCTGGAAAGAATGGGAACCGTTCATGGCGTCCTGTTCCGGCAATCTGGACTGGCGGGCGCAGACGCTGCTCCTTGACGCTTGTCTGAGGAAGCTTCCGGACATTTTGACCGGGCGGACTCCGGCCACGGAAGTGCTCTTTGCCAATGCCTCGATGGAAAGCGTGGAGGGCATTTACAAAAACAATACGGTTGCCGATTATTTCAACCACGTACTGGCCGATGTCGTCGCGGACTATATCCGGCAGAGACTTTCGCAAAATCCGCTGGACCGGATTCGGATTCTCGAAGCCGGAGCGGGAACGGGGGGAACCAGTGCCGTCGTATTGGACCGGATCAAGGAGTGGGCTGACCGACTCGAGTATTGCTATACCGATATTTCCAAATCGTTTTTGCTGTTTGCCCAGGAAAAATACGGACCGGATTACCCTTGTTTAACCTTTAAAACCTGGAACATCGAGCAACCGGTCTCTGCAGCGGGGATTGAATCGGGAGCTTATGACATCCTCATCGCCAGCAACGTCCTTCATGCAACCCGGGATATCAGGCAGACAATCCGCAGGATCAAGGCAGCTCTTAAATCAAATGGTCTGCTCCTTCTCAACGAAATGACCCGCAAGCATCTTTTTGCCACTGTCACCTTCGGTCTTTTGGACGGATGGTGGCTGTTTGAAGATGAGCATTTGCGCATTCCGGGCTCACCATTGATCGGCCGGGAAGAGTGGCAAACCGTACTGGAGGAAGAAGGATTCAGGCAAATCGGGTTTCCGGCGCGGCAAGGGGCACAAAACGGACAGCAGATTATCGTGGCCGAGAGCGACGGATGGGTCAGGCTCCCGATGGACGACGCAGAACCGGAAGCGGAGGAAGTTTTGACCGAAGAAACAGCGTCAGCGGCATTGCCGGAAGCCGGGCAGGCGGTGGAGGAGAAACGGCCCGGGGAGCGGCTGGATGTTTATGTCAGGAAGTTGATTATCCGGCAATTGTCCGGTGTTTTAAAAGTTCCGCAGGAGCAGATTTCGGCAAGCAGGCCCTTTTCCGAATACGGGGTGGATTCCATTCTCGGCGTTTCATTCGTGAATCAGTTAAATGCCGCACTCGGGATCAACCTGAACAGCGCCATCCTGTTTGACTATACTACCGTCGACCGGTTGAGCGAGCATATCACGCAGATGTACAGAAATCATCTCGAACAGCAGATCAGGGCCGAATCGGGTGCAGAACGGAGGCGGGAAAAGACGGCCGCCTCTTTGGCAGTGAACCGGGAGAAACGGGGGCAACAGCTGAAAGCAGCGAAAGTTTCGGAGTATGCAGACGGAAGCAGCATCGGTTCCGGGGCAATTGCGGTGATTGGCATGGCGGGGCAATTCCCGGATGCGCCGGATTTGGATGCATTCTGGAATAATCTCGCCAACGGTCATGACGCCGTTCGTGAACTTCCCGCCGCCTATCTGGATCAACGCCGCTACTATGACCGGGACAAACAGCCGGGCAAGACTTATTGCAAGTGGGGCGGCGTTTTGGCGGAGAAAAATGCCTTTGATCCGCTCTTTTTCAATATTTCCCCGCGTGAAGCTGCTTCGATGAGCCCGCATCAGCGGCTGATCTTACAGGAGAGCTGGAAAGCGTTGGAGGATGCCGGCTACAATCCGAAAAAACTGGCAGGAATGCCGGTCGGCGTGTTTATCGGAGCGGAACCGGCCAACTATTATCATGAGTCCTTTACGGGTTCATCGGATGCGATCGTCGCTTCCCGCCTGTCCTATTATTTAAATCTGACCGGGCCGGCCCTTGTGGTCAATACCGGATGCTCTTCATCGGCGGCAGCGATCCATCTGGCTTGCGAAAGCTTGCGCAGGGGAGAATCATCGATGGCGGTGGTTGGCGGCGTTTACGCGAAGCTGGACGAAACCTCCCTCATCGCCTTGTCGGGAATCGAAATGATTTCTCCCACCGGCAAGTGCTTCACCTTTGACGAACGTGCAGACGGAACCGTCTTGTCCGAAGGTGTCGGAATCGTGGTTTTGAAACCGCTCCATCAGGCCGAAGCGGACGGTGATCCGATTTATGGCGTGATCGTCGGATCGGGGATGAACCAGGACGGTGCCAGCAACGGAATTACCGCTCCCAATGGGCTGGCTCAGGAGCAATTGGTGACGGAAGTATATCAAAAGTACGCCATTGATCCGGAGGATATTTCTTATGTCGAAGCGCATGGGACGGGAACCAAACTGGGGGATCCGGTTGAGGTGAATGCGCTGATTCGCGCTTTCCGGCGATTTACGTCCAAGGGGGAATTTTGCGCGATCGGCAGTACCAAGTCGAATATCGGGCATACGGGTGCTGCTGCCGGGGTGATCGGCCTGATCCGGGTTTTGCTGTCGATGAAGCATCGGCAAATTCCGGCCCTGATCAATTTCCAAAAATTAAACCCGCTGATTGCCTTGAAAGAGTCGCCCTTTTATGTGAATACCGAAACGGTGAAATGGATGTCGCCCGCGGGCCGTCCCTTGATGGCGGCAGTCAATTCCTTCGGGCACAGCGGGACAAATGTGCATTTGGTCGTGCAGGAATACCGGCCTGAGCGGACGCCGGCAGATGACGCAGCCAGTCCGGTACTGATTCCGTTATCGGCACGGAAAGAGGACCGTTTGCATGCGTATGCCGAAAAGCTGCTTGACTTTTTAAACCGGCAGGATACCGGCGGCGCTGCACAGCCTTTTTCCCTGGCATCGCTGGCCTGTACGCTGCAAACCGGGCGGGAAGCGATGAAGGAACGAGTGGTGTTTCTGGTTGATGATCCCGCCGATTTGCGCACGGCATTGGCGGATTTCTTGGCCGGAAAATCCCGGAACGGCGTCTGGCGCGGACAATACAGGAAAGGAGCAGACGCAGCCGGCTTGTTCGACGGGGACGATGAAGATCTTCAGGAGACGATCCGCAAATGGGCAGCAAAAGGAAAACTGGCGAAAATCGCTGAATTATGGGCACAGGGAGTCGATGTGAACTGGGAGTGGCTTTACGGGGAGAATAAACCTTTGCGCATCCATGCGCCTTCTTACCCGTTTGCCAGAGAATATTACGGGATCGCGGAAAAGAGGGGCGAGGCAAAACGGACAACATCGGCAACGGAGCACTCTGTTTCCCTTCACCCGCTCCTGCATGAGAATACATCCGGACTCCAGGGGATTCAATTTACTTCCACCTTTACGGGGCGGGAGTTTTTCCTTGAGGATCATCAGGTGAAAGGGAAGCGGATGTTGCCGGGTGTGGCTTATCTGGAGATGGCACGGGAAGCGGTGAAGTGGGCAGCCCGGGGAGAATGCGGCGACGAGATGGGCATTCACCTGAAAAATATCGTGTGGTCGCGGCCGGTCGTGGTTGAGGAAGAGCCGGAAAAAGTGCAAATCACGCTTTTCCCGGAAGAAGACGAAACCATCACGTACGAGATTCACGGAGACTCCGGGAAAGAAGCATATCACCGGGGCAGTGCCGTTCTGAAGATGATTGAGGTGGTGCCGACCCTGGATTTGCCGGCGCTTAAACGCGAATGTGAGGAAAGCGTTTTGAGCGGCGGGGATTGCTATGAAGCGTTTCGGGCGATCGGTCTGGAGTACGGCCCCGGCCACCAGGGAATCAGCGAAATATACCGCGGACAGGATCGGGTGTTGGCGAAGCTGGCGCTGCCGGACGAAGCCCGTGAGACGCTGGAGTCCTTTGTCTTGCATCCCGGCCTGATGGATTCGGCCGTTCAGGCAGCCCTGGGATTGATGGCGAAGAAAGGGGAGATTCAGCCGGTCATCCCCTTTGCCCTTGAGGAACTCGTGGTTTATCGGAAATGCACAAGCGAGATGTGGTCATATATCCGACATAGCGAGGGAAGCAAAGCGGAAGATCGGCTTCTGAAGCTGGATATCGACCTCTGTGATGAGCAGGGGACGGTCTGCGCCCGGATGAGGGGGTTATCCCTGAGGGTATTGGAAGGAGAACCGTGGGGAACGAAAGAGTCCGCTTCTGCGGAGTCGCTTCTTTTGCGGCCTGTGTGGCAGGAACAGCCGGTTGAGGGAGAGGCGGGAGCGTCTGTTTCGGCGAATCGCCTGGTACTGTTTTGCGGCTTCGCGGATACGGAGATGATTTCGGAACAAATGAAAGGGGCGGACTTCAGGATTCTGCAGTCAGGAGAAACGCGGATCGAACATCAATTCCGCGATTATGCCGGGCAGCTTTTGCAAATCTTGCAATCTCTCTTTCATGAACGGGCAAGGAAGAAAGTCATGTTGCAACTGGTTGTTCCGGCGGAAGAGTCCGCGCAGACGCTCTCGGGATTGGCCGGCATGCTGAAAAGCGCCCGGTTGGAGAATCCGCATTTCTGCGGGCAGTTGATCGAAGTCGATTCACTGCAAGGCATCGCCGGAATTTTGGAAGAGAATAGCCGCCGGCCTGATGATCTTCATCTCCGCCACGAAGCGGGCAAACGCCTGGTTGCCGGATGGAGCCCGATTGAAGCGGACGGGGAGAACGCGCAGATGCCGTGGAGAGAGGGAGGCGTCTATCTCATCACCGGAGGGGGAGGCGGCCTGGGACTCCTTTTTGCCGGGGAAATCGCGCGCCATCTGAATAATGCCGTTATCATCCTCGCCGGCCGTTCCCCGTTGACCGGAGAGATGGAGGCAAAGCTTGATGAGATCAGATCGCCGGGCATTCGCGTCGCCTATCAGCGTGCGGATGTGACGGATCGGGAAGCCGTTAACCGCTTGGTCAACGCGATCCGGAACGAGCATGGAACGCTCCACGGGATTATTCACAGCGCCGGTGTGCTTCGGGACAGCCGGATTCGCCACAAAACGGAGGAAGAGCTGAATGAGGTAATGGCTCCGAAAACGCTGGGGCTGGTGAACCTGGATCTGGCGACGAAAGACATCCCCCTTGATTTCTTCATCTGCTTCTCGTCCGGCTCGGCGGTGTGGGGAAGTGCCGGGCAGGCCGATTACGCCGCCGCCAATGGCTTTATGGACAGCTATGCAAAGTGGCGGGCCAGCCTCGTTACCCGGAAGGAACGCCACGGCCGGACGCTGTCCATCAACTGGCCTTATTGGCAGGGCGGGGGAATGAGAATCGGAGCGGCAACGAAGCTGATGATGCAGCAGGCGGGAATGATGCCGATGACGAATGAAAGCGGAATCCGGGCATTTTATCAGTGTTGGTCTTCCGGCAGCGGGCGGGTGATGGTGATGGCAGGTGATACAATGCGGATCAGACAAAGGATGTTATCGCCGGAAGCAGGGCCGGATGCAGCCAGACAGAAGGAGCTTCCCAAGTCCGCTGAACGGCCCGGGGAAGAGCGGCCGGGCGATCTGCGGGAACGCGTCCAATTCGCCCTGCTTCAGGTTGTCTCCCGATTGATACATGTCAGGATGGAGGAGCTTGACGCGGATACCGGGCTGGATGAGTACGGATTTGACTCCATCACGTTCTCCGAGCTGGCAAATGAGCTGAACCGGCGCTATAAACTGGAATTGATGCCCACCCTGTTTTTTGAACATACAACGTTGAATGAGTTGGCCGGGTATTTATGCGAGGAATATGGTGATATTCTCGCGCCCCGGTTTGCTTCGGCCGGCAAGAATGAAGCAACGGAAACGGGCAAACCGTTCGGTTCGGAAGAAATCACGGAGAAGAAACCGAGCTTGCCCCTGCAAAAGGAGAAAGTCCGGAGGCAGCAAAAGAGCGAATCGAAGGATGCATCCCGGCGGGAACTGTATGACGAGGGAATCGCCATCGTCGGAATGAGCGGAGTCTTTCCGGGAGCGCGGGATTTGGATGAGTTCTGGAACAACCTGGTGAACGGCAGGGACTGCATCACGGAAATTCCCAAAGAACGCTGGGATTGGCGTGAATATTACGGAGACCCGGCCAAGGAAGCCGATAAAACCAATATCAAATGGGGCGGTTTTATAGAGGGGGTCGATGAATTTGACCCGCTTTTCTTCGGGATCTCCCCGCGCCAGGCCGAGTTGATGGACCCTCAGCAACGCCTGCTCATGACCTGCTGCTGGAAGGCGATTGAAGATGCTGGTTATTCGGCACAGAGCCTTTCCGGAACGAAGACCGGCATCTTCGTCGGAATGGGGCACAGCGGTTACGCCGGGGTGATCAAACAGGCCGGTGCTGCGTTGGAAGGCTATTCGGCAACGGGAATGGCCACGGCGATGGGACCGAACCGGATGAGTTATTTCCTCAACGTTCACGGCCCGAGTGAACCCGTCGATACTGCCTGTTCCAGCTCTCTGGTGGCGGTTGACCGTGCCGTTAACGCCATTAAAAACGGTGACTGTGATGCGGCGATTGCCGGCGGCGTAAACACCATTCTGACTCCGGATCTTTATATCAGCTTCAGCAAGGCGAACATGCTGTCTGCCGACGGACGCTGCAAAACGTTCTCCGACAAGGCCGACGGATATGTGCGCGGAGAGGGCGTCGGCATGATTTTTCTCAAAAGGCTGAAGGATGCCGAGAAAGCGGGAGATCACATCTACGGCGTCATTCGCGCTACGGCTGTGAACCACGGGGGACGGGCCAACTCATTGACCGCCCCCAATCCCAAGGCACAGGCGGAACTGCTGGTCACCGCCTACCGGAAGGCCGGGATCGATCCCCGAACGGTGACATACATTGAAGCGCACGGAACGGGAACGGAACTTGGCGACCCCATCGAGATCAACGGTTTGAAGGCTGCCTTTGCCGAATTGTATGCCGACTGGGGCGCGGAACAGCCAAACCGGCCCCATTGCGGCCTCGGTTCGGTCAAGTCAAATATCGGACATCTGGAACTGGCAGCGGGGATCGCCGGAGTGATCAAACTGCTGTTGCAGCTGAAACACAAAATGCTGGTCAAGAGCCTTCACACCGATGTGATAAATCCCTATATCCGGTTGCAAAACAGCCCGTTTTACATCGTGCGGGAAAACAGGGAGTGGACCGCACTCAAAGACGCCAGCGGCAATGACATTCCCCGCCGTGCGGGTGTCAGCTCTTTCGGTTTTGGCGGTTCCAATGCCCACGTTGTGATCGAGGAATATATCCCGCATGCCGATGAACCAACGTCCGGAGAGGAATCCCAAGTCCCGGTGATGATCCTTTTGTCGGCGAAAGATCAAACGCGGTTAAAAGAACAGGTGCAAAATTTATGGACAGCGATCCGCCAAGGAAAATATAACGATGCTTCTTTGCGCGACATGGCTTACACCTTGCAGGTGGGGCGTGATGCCATGGAAGAACGCCTGGCCCTTTTGGCATCTTCCCTCCGAGAACTTGAAGAGAAGCTGAAAGCCTGGCTGGAGGGAACACGGGAGATCGACGGTCTGTATGCGGGGCGGGTCATCAAGAAAGGGCAGTTGGCGGCTTTGCAGGCGGATGAGGATTTTGAGGCAACCGTGGATCGTTGGCTGGAAAAGGGGAAATACGGAAAATTGCTGAGCATGTGGGTGCAGGGACTGAACGTTGATTGGAACAGGCTGTACAAAGGGCAAAAGCCGAAACGCATCAGCCTGCCCACTTATCCGTTTGCCCGGGAGCGGTATTGGGTTACCGGAGCGAACAATCCTTCCACGGTTGAAAGTCTTCGTCCGCCCGCCCGGGAGAAGGAGAAAGTCAAAAAGATTCTGGTCAAGGACTGGCGGGAGAACTCCCCGGATCAAAAGGAGGAGACTGATGCCGGGACAGTGATTATGCTGGCCACGCCCGCGACCATGAAGATCGCTGAGCCGTGGTTGCGGGAAGCAGCTTTGCAAGTCGTGCCCGTCGTTCATGATTCCGTCGCTTCTTCCGCTGCGGTGGTGACGGATTATTACGACAGTCATGCCGGTGAACAACTTTATCATCAAATAAAGAAAAAAGTCGATCAGCCCCAATTCCTTGGCGTGATTGACGTGACAGCTTACGATGAACAATACGAACAATCCGAGGCGATAGAAGCCGGGAAAATCACCTTTTTGCAAAAATTGATCGAACACCATCGTCACGCAGGCTGGAAACTGATGCAGGTAACCTGCCGACTGCAATCGTGGCAGGTGGAGAAACCCACCCTTCAGGGAGCGCGTCTGTCCGGATTGTATCGGATGTTGGGCGCGGAATACCCGCAGATTCAGGTGATCGCCCTGGACAGCGATTGCGCGGCGCATGAATACGAAGAGTTGGCGGAGCAGATCAGGAACGAGTTTTTCCGCAGTCAGGAAGGAAACCTGATCGAATGCTGTTACCGCGGCGGCCGCAGATTCACCCCGGCTTTCAAAGAAGTGGAGCCGCAGCCGTTTGCCCCGTCCTTTCATGAGCGGGATGTGATATTGATCACCGGGGGCTCCCGGGGGATTGGCGCCGCCGTCGCCGAGCAGGTTGTCCGCCGCGGAGTGAAGCATCTGGTCATTATGGGCCGGGAGGCCTTGCCGGAGCAGGGAGAATGGGAGCATCTGCCCGAGACGGGCGATAACAGTGAACAAGCGGAGAAGATTCGCCGGCTGAAAGCGCTGGCCGACCAGGGGGTCAAGCTTCATTATGCCAATACGTCCCTGACGGATTTGCCGGGCTTGCAGGCGATGGTCGCGGAGGTTCGCCGTAAGCTGGGGCCGATCACCGGTGTGTTTCACTGTGCCGGGATCAGGGGACGCAATCCGGCCTTCTTCAAAAAAACGATCGCGGAAATCGAAGCGGTCTGTGAGCCCAAGATCCAGGGGCTGGTCAACCTGCACAAAGCGCTGGAATCCGAACCGTTGTCCTTTTTCCTCCTGTTCTCGTCGGTTGCCGCAGCCTCGCCCATACTGGCGGCGGGGCAGAGCGATTATGCCATGGCCAATGCCTATATGGATTATTATGCGGCTTATCAGGCGGGGGCAGGACAGTCCTGGTTCAAGTCGGTTCAATGGCCGGCGTGGAAGGAGACAGGCATGGCAGCCGGAGGGATGGACACACCGGTTTACCGCGAGACCGGGTTGCTGTCGCACAGCACCGCGGATGGTTTGCAGTTGCTGGATGATGTCCAATCTCTGCCGGAGACGGTATGCCTCCCTTGCGTCGTCGATCCGCAGCGTTTTTCCGGGGACAAGCTGCTCCGGCAAGAGCGTTTGCCTGCGGTTCCGCGATCAGTGCAAGCGGCGCAGGGCCGTGTGGATGCAGGGGAAAAAGCGCCGGCGTCACCGTCACAGCTGCGCGCAGAGATTGTCCGGTGGTTGCAACACGTGTTCCGGTCGGAATTAAAACTGGCCCACACCCGGTTGGACGAACACAAGCCTTTTGCCGATTACGGGGTCGATTCCATCCTGATCACCCAGATCGTCCAGACCATGCAGGAAAAGACGGGAAAACCGCTCCCGCCGTCCTTGTTGCTGGAGTACGGTACCATCGCGGACTTGGCGGACTATTTCGCCGAACATCATGGAGACGCCTGGCAGCCGGCAGCGCAAGCGATCCGGGATGAATCGGTGGAGTCGGGAGAAGAAATACCTTCTGTTTCGCTCCAACCGGAGTCGGTTCAGCCTCCGGCAAGCGGGTCCGCGCCCGAGCCGGAAGAGGAGATCGCCATCGTGGGAATCGCCTGCCGGTTTCCGGACGCACCTTCCAAAGAAGCTTATTGGGAATTGCTGACGCAGGGGAAATGTGCGATTCGGCCCGTTCCGGAAGAACGCTGGATTCCCAAGAACGGACGGGTTGATTACGGCGGATGGATAGAGGGAATCGATCGGTTTGATCCCGCCTTTTTCCATATCAGTGAGTCGGATGCGGCAGTGATGGATCCGCAGGCGCGCCTCTTGTTGGAGGAAAGCCTGAACGCGATCTTCGATGCCGGTTATGAGCCGAACGAATTGCGGGGGCAGTCAGTCGGGGTCTATATCGGGGGACGATCACAGCCTCTGGCGCCGGCTGATGCAGTTTTGGCATCGGCCAATCCGATTTTGGGGATCGGCCAGAACTACCTGGCGGCCAATCTGTCCAAGTTTTTCGATTTCAGAGGGCCCAGTCTGGTCGTGGATACGGCTTGTTCCTCGGGAATTACGGGCTTGCTGCTCGCGGCCGATGCCCTGCGCGGAAAACGGATTGACATGGCTCTGGTCGGAGCTGTCAGCCTGTTGACGGGCCCCCTTGCCCACGATGTGTTTGCGGCGCGGAATATTTTAAGCGGGAACGGGCGTTTTGAGATTTTTGACAAACAGTCGGACGGGGAAGTGCTGGGAGAAGGGATCGGGGTCGTTGTCGTAAAACGGCTTAGCGATGCGGTCAGAGACGGGAATTACATCTATGGCATTATCAAAGGCATTGCCGTGAATAATGACGGCCGGACTCTCGGCCCGGGATCGCCCAGTCTGCAAGCCCAAAAGCAGGTGATGGAGGCGGCTTTGGCCATGAGCGGAAAGCGTCCGGACGAGATCGGCTACATTGAAGTGAACGGAGGCGGAACGCCAATCATGGATACGATCGAAATAAAAGCCTTGTCCGATGTCTATGCTCTCGGAAACCGGGAATGGGGTCCATGCTGTTTGGGAGCGGTGAAGCCCAATATCGGGCACTTGCTGCTGGCCTCGGGCATGGCCGGGCTGATCCGCTGCCTGTTGAGTGTCCGTTACGGGAAAATCCCCCCGTTCTTGTCAGCCAACGACCCCTTTGAGTACTACGATTTTTCACGGTCGCGCATACGCTTTAACCGGGAGACGGAAGACTGGAGACCGCCTTCCGGACAGAAGCGGACAGCGGCTCTCAACTCCTTCCCCGACGGTGGAACCAACTATCATGTAATTGTGGAGGAGTTCGTTCCTGAGAGGGATTTCCGGCAAAAGCGTTTTCCGAAGGCAGCACCGGCTCTGCAAAAAGTGTGCGTCGGCGTTTCATCCGGCAGGGAGAAACCGGCGGAAGCGGAGACGGTCAGCCGCCACCGGCGTCCTGTACGGAACGTATGGGGGGAGATCCGATGAAAGAAGTATTTCGCCTGACGCTGACGACGGAACATCCGGTAATCTCGAATCATTCCGTTTACAGCCAACCTTTGCTTCCCGGACTCGCCTATATTGATCTCCTGTATCAATTGGGGCAAATACTGGAGTTGGATTTCCGTGATTATGCCTTAAAGCGATTATCCATCTCCAATCCTTTGATTGTCAGCAAGGATCGACCGGTGAACCTGGCCGTCACCTTTGAAAATGTTTCAGATCACTGGAAAATCAAAGTGGAAGGGGAGGAGACTGATGAGCGGGGTAACCGGCTGCCCGCTCATCGGTACATTACGGCCGAACTTCATCAGGAAACGGTTGCTTTTTCGGAAAAAATCGACATTGGCGGACTCAAGTGGGAAGCGGTCCGCCATTTCGATTTGGACAAGGTCTACGAGAAGGCCAGGCAGCAGGGGCTTGTCCACACCGGAATGATCAAGGCGCAGGGGGAGATCTATCAGCACGATTCCGGCGTTCTGATCGGGATTGAGGTGGATGAATCCTGCCAGGACGGGGCCGATGCCTATTTGTTTCACCCGGCGCTGATCGACGGGGCGGCGATGGCTGCGGGAGTGCTCTGGGAACAGCGGGGAAATCAGGAAGACCTGTATTTGCCGCTCTATTATGACGAATTTTTCTGTACGGAGCCTTTGCACACCCAATGTTATGTCCGGGCCCTCGCTTCTTCGGTGAAAATGGTGAATGAGATTCGCACGTTGGATCTTGCCATTTATAATGGCGAAGGCCGGCAAATCGGGCACCTTCGGGGAATCACCAGTAAAAAGATCCGTGCGAAAGGGCAGATCAATCCCGCTCTGGCGCGGGAAAGTTTTTCGCCTCCGGTGAAGCCGGCAGCGGAAATGGTGACCGGACAACGGCGGGAACCGGACGGGAGCACAGGGGAAACAGGTGCTCTCGAACTGATGCTGCGCAAAATTTTTGCCCGCCATTTGGACAGGGAACCGTCACAGGTCAGGCCTGATTTGGGATTCTTCGAACTTGGGCTGCAATCTTCGCAATTGCTGGGCGTCATGCAGGATATCGAAAAAGAGCTGGGTGTGCAGCTCAGCCCGACTCTTCTGTTCGAGTATTCGACAATCGGTGAATTGGCGCTCCATTTGGCAGAGAGTTCAGAGGTTCCGTTTGCCGCTTCGGATGAAATGTCTTCGGAGAAGGATGTGTCCCGGGAGAAAGATGCGGATGATCGCGTTCAGGAGCGGGCGTTCGTGAGAGAGAGAGAGGTTTCTCCGGCGGCAGCCACGATTCAACAGGATGGGGACATTGCCATCATCGGCATGGCCGGCCGGTTCCCGGGTGCTTCCAACCTGCGTGAATTCTGGGCGAATCTGCTTGCCGGAAAAGATTGCATCACGGAAGTTCCTTCATCCCGTTGGGACTGGAAGCAATTTAGCGATTTGCGATCGCCTTCCGGAAAAAAGATTTCCCGCTGGGGCGGCTTCATTGAAGATGCGGATTGCTTCGATCCGTATTTTTTCCGAATCGCCCCGCGGGAAGCGGAAATTATCGACCCTCAGGAACGGCTGTTTTTGGAAGTTTGCTGGGAATGCATGGAAGATGCGGGTTATGTCCCCGGAACGCTGGCATCGCCTCGGGGTCCGAACAAAACGCGCAATGTCGGCGTTTTCGTCGGGGTGATGCATAAGGATTATGCACTGGTCGCTGCTGAAGCGATCTCCCGCGGGCTGGTCATTCCCTTGTCTCTGAACTATGCGCCGATCGCCAACCGCGTTTCTTATTTTTGTAATTTTCACGGACCGAGCCTGGCGGTGGATACCGTCTGTTCTTCGTCCCTCGTTGCCGTCCATCTGGCCATCGACAGCATCCGCAAAGGAGAAAGTGAAGTGGCATTGGCGGGAGGGGTGAATTTATCCCTGCATCCGAATAAATACCTCACTTACGGCATGGCCAACATGCACTCCTCAGACGGTTACTGCCGTTCCTTCGGCAAGGGCGGAGACGGGTATGTTTCCAGCGACGGGGTGGGGGCGGTGTTGTTGAAGCCCCTGTCCCGGGCCATTGAAGACAAGGATCATATCTATGCCGTGATTAAAGGCAGCGCGATTAACCATGGAGGGACAGCCAGCGGAATTACCGTGCCGAATCCGACAGCACAGGCTGACCTGATTGCCTCCTGCCTTGCCGAGACCGGCATTGATCCCCGCACGATCAGTTACGTGGAAGCCCACGGGACGGGAACCTCGTTGGGTGATCCGATTGAGATTCAGGGGCTGATCCGGGCTTATCGTCAATACACTTCGGACACGCAGTATTGTGCCATCGGTTCGGTGAAATCCAATATCGGCCACGCCGAATCGGCTGCCGGCATCAGCGGATTGATCAAGAATGCGCTGCAGCTGTATCATCAGACGCTGGTTCCTTCTTTGCATGCGGAGGAATTAAATCCGTACATCGATTTTGAACGGTCGCCCTTCTATGTGCAGCAAAAAACGGAGAGATGGGAGCGGCCCACGATTCTGCAAGGCGGGGAAAGGGTGACCTGTCCGCGCCGGGCCGGCCTCAGTTCGTTTGGAGCGACCGGCACCAATGTGCATATCATCATGGAGGAATGTCCCGAATTTGCCCGGCCATCTGCTTCCGGACAGCGATCTGACGCGAAGCGGGTTCTGGTCCCGTTGTCCGCCAAAAGTGCGGAGCGGTTGCAGGCATATGCCCGGAAATTGCTCGACTATTTAAAAGGGCTGGACGATGATGCATCCCCGAACATGGAGGATTTGGCCTACACCCTTCAGACCGGGCGCGAGGCGATGGAGGAAAGGGTTGTCTTCATCGCAAAGGGCGTGAGCGACTTAAAGCGCAAGTTGGAAAGTTTTTTGCAAAATGAAGCCGGAGCGGAGCAGTGTTATCGGGGGCATATTCAGCAAAAGGGCACTCTGCTCCCTTTTCTGGCCGCAGATGAAGATACCCGGGAATTGATCCGAAAATGGGCCGTCAAGGGAAAACTGGATCAAATCGCGCAGCTTTGGGTGAACGGAATCGATGTGGACTGGAACTTGTTCTATGTTCAGCGCCGGCCCAACCGCATCAGCCTGCCGACCTATCCGTTCGTCAAGGAACGGTTCTGGATTCCGTCCGCCATGACGGCACAAGGAGAAAAGGAGGCGGCGGTACAAACGGGGAAGGAGCAGCTTCACCCACTGCTGCACCATAACACTTCCGGTTTCAGCGGGCTGCGCTTTACTTCTCGTTTTACCGGACAGGAGGTTCTGTTCGGCGATTATGAAGTCAACGGTTGTCCGGCCCTGCCCGCAACCGCTTGTCTGGAAATGGTGCAGGCCGCGATCGTCCGGGCGTCGGATGGTCCCGAAGACGGTTCAACGCAGATCGTGCTGAAAGATGTCACCTGTCTTCACCCGCTCGTGGTTGATCAAAATCCGCTGCAGGTGAGCATCCGCCTGTTTGTCGATGAGCAAGATGAGATCGGGTACGAGATCTGCCGGGAAACGGAAGGGGATCGGCCTGTATTGTACGCACATGGTAAGGCTGTGTTCCGCTCCGCGTTGGAAGCACCTGCGCTGGAGAGGCCGGACATGCTCTCTGGCGATACTCAGCGCAGCATCGATCCCGCTTCCGTTTATCAATCGATGCGAATGGCCGGGATTGAGTGCGGTCCGGGTTACCGGGGAATGGAAAAGGTGTACGAGGATGAGGGGCAGTTGCTGGTGAAGCTCACTTTGCCTTCAACGCTCGTATCAACGCAGGAGCAGCTTGGTCTTCATCCTGCCCTGCTTGAGCCGGCATTGCAGGCAGCTGCCGTTTTCATGGCGGATGCATCGGCTGCTTCGGCCGCTTTCCATTGTGAGACGGTGGAATATTTCGACCGCTGCGTTCCTTCAATGTGGGCGCTGATCAACCAAAGCGGCGGGGCGGAAGGGAAACTGAACATTGCCCTGTGCGACGATGATGGCCGCCTGTGTGTGCGGATGCAAGGGATTTCATGGAATGCTTCGGAAGAGGAGCTTCTTGCCGGGACAGACGAGCTTGCGACACCAACGGGAGAGGAGATCGTGATGCTGACTTCTGCATACGAGTCGGAAATTGACCGGTTAAAAGATTTCATTCCGGCGATTGCCAAACCGCAGGCAGGGTTCGTGAGGGGGCAAGACGGGGGAGAGGAAATCACAGGAAAACCGGCGGGCAGTGTGCAGGACGCTTTGATTCAGTCTGTTTCCCGGACGCTCGGAGTCAGTGCCGGGGAGGTCGATGTGCATTTGCCGCTGCACGAATACGGTTTTGATCCGGTTTCCCTCCAGGAAATGGTCGATACCTTCAATCAGAACATGCGTGTGGAGCTGGATGTGGAAACGGTTGTTGAACTGCAAACGATTCAGGGCATTGCGGCGCATCTGGTGAAGGTGATGGAAGAACAAAAGCGCCCGCCGGGCATAAGCAGCCTCTCCGCAGACCAAACAGCGAAGGAGGTTCGTCCATGAAGGAGCTGGATCGGTTATTCTGCGAGCTGCTCTGGAGGCAATTACAGTCGATGGGATTGTTTACCGCCCCTCGTTCCGATCCCGCCGACCTCCCGGCCCGATACGGACTGCGCGACAGCTACCGGCGCTGGCTGGAAGGAAGCATCAAGTTTTTGGCGGAAATGCAGTATCTCCGATTTGACGGGAAAACCTGCTATGTTGATGAGATTAACCCGAAGCCGATGGATGAGGCATGGAAGGAGTGGGAGGAAAAAAAGAAACCGTGGCTGGCAGAACCGAATACCCGGGCCCAGGTGGTTCTGGTGGAAACGATGATGCGCTCGTTGCCGGAAATATTGACCGGAAAAGTGCCGGCCACCGATGTCATGTTCCCCCAATCCTCCTTTGCACTGGTGGAAGGGATCTACAAGGATAACGTCGTTGTGGATTACTTCAATGAGGTTGTGGCCAATGCGCTGGCCGGTTATTGTCAACTGCTGCTGAAACAGGACGCGGGAGCGAAAATCAGGATTTTGGAAATAGGGGCCGGAACCGGGGGAACCAGTGCCGGCATCTTTCGCAAGCTGACTCCCTTTCAAAACTCGATTCAGGAGTATTGCTATACGGACATATCCAAGGCTTTTTTGCTGTTTGCCGAAAAAGAATTCAGCGCTTATCCCTATTTGACTTATAAGGTTTTGAACATCGAAATGCCCGTCACCGGACAAGGCTTTGCCCCGGGAAGCTTTGATGTCGTCGTTGCGGCCAATGTTTTGCACGCGACCCGCGATATCAGGCAAACCTTGCGCAACGCCAAATCGCTGTTGAGAAAAAACGGTCTGCTTCTGGTAAACGAAATCAGCCGGTTATCGCTGTTTACTCATTTGACTTTTGGGCTGACGGACGGCTGGTGGCTTTACGATGATGAGGAGTTGCGGATCCCGGGGTGTCCCGGTCTGGAGCCGGAAACCTGGAAGAAGGTACTGGAGGAAGAAGGATTCCGCTCTGTCTTCTTCCCGGCACAGGAAGCCCATGATCTCGGGCAGCAGATTATCGTAGCTGAAAGCGACGGCGTTATCCGACTCAAGCAGGAAGCGCGACGGGAGGTTCGTTCCCCGGCGAAGCAGGCCGAACCGGCCGTTGCCAAGCAACCCCTTCAGGCAGCCCCCGCCGGTTTGCCCGAGGAACAAATCGCCGACGTGATCATGGAGAAAGTTTCCGAAGCGCTCAAGATGGAGAGGAACAGGATTGACAAAAACCGCTCTTTTGCCGATTACGGAGTCGATTCGATCATCGGTGTGCGTTTGATCCAAATCCTCAATGAAGCTCTGGGGATTGACTTGCAGACGACGGATTTGTTTGATTACAGCTCGGTAAAACTGCTGACTGACTATATTATTGAAAACTACAAACAGGAGATTGCGGCGACGATGGGCGCCAACCGCCAGCCGGATGAAACTGAGCGGAAACAGCCGTCTGCTTCCTCTTCCCGGTTCAGGACGGAACGAAAAGCAGTTCCGCCCGCTTATGGCAGTCGCCCGTCCGGAAAGGGAAGTCTGCGTGAGCCGACAATGCTGCCGACGGTTGCCCGGGCCGGCCGAACGATCAACAAAGAGCCGATCGCCGTGATCGGGATGAGCGGCCGTTTTCCCAAATCGGAAACCGTGGACGAATTGTGGGAGCACCTGGCAAAAGGGGAAGATCTGGTTGGCAAAGTGACTCGCTGGGATTTGTCAAAATATCACCCAGAAGGTGCTTCCTTTTGTGACAGCGGTGCATATCTGGAGGATATTGATCTGTTTGATCCGCTTTTTTTCAATATTTCCGGGCTGGAAGCCACCTATATGGATCCGCAGCAGCGCCTCTTTCTCGAAGAAGCGTGGAAGGCGTTGGAGAATGCCGGCTATGCCGGGGCCAGTGTCAAAGGACGCAAATGCGGAGTCTATGTCGGGTGTGGCGGCGGGGACTATACGTCGCTGTTTGCCGATGCGCCTCCTCCCCAGGCATTATGGGGAGCGTTGAACTCGGCCATTCCGGCGCGAATCGCCTATTTGCTGGATCTGCACGGCCCTGCGCTGGCGGTGGATACGGCCTGTTCCAGTTCGCTGGTGGCCATCCATATGGCCTGTCAGGGTTTATGGACCGGGGAAACGGAAATGGCGCTGGCCGGTGGAGTCTACATCAATAATACACCTCAGTACCATTTATTGGCCGACCGGGCGGGAATGCTGTCCCCGTCAGGGCGCTGCTTTACGTTTGACGACCGGGCGGATGGCATGGTTCCGGGAGAAGCCGTGGGAGCCGTGGTGCTCAAACGCCTGGGCGATGCCATCAGGGACGGGGACCATATTTATGGAGTGATTCGCGGTTCGGGGATCAATCAGGACGGCACGACCAACGGGATCACCGCACCCAGCCTGCGCTCCCAGCAACGTCTGGAACAAGCGGTATATGATGAGTTTGCCATCAACCCGGCGGAGATTCAGATGGTGGAGGCGCACGGAACCGGAACCAAACTGGGCGACCCGATCGAGTTCCAGGCGATCAGCCGGGCATTTCGCTCTTACACGGACAAAAAGGAATATTGCGCGATCGGTTCCATCAAGACCAATATCGGCCATACACAGCTGGCTGCAGGAATTTCCGGTTTCATTAAAATCCTGCTTTCCTTGAAACACAAAAAAATCCCGCCTTCTCTCCATTTCAGGAAAGGCAATGCCAATATTCAATTCAAGGACAGTCCGTTTTTTGTCAATACCAAGCTGAGGGACTGGGAAGTTGAGCCCGGGGTCAAACGGCGGGCCGCCATCAGTTCCTTTGGGGCGACGGGAACCAATGCCCATTTGGTGGTGGAAGAAGCTCCGCAAGTGGAAAGAAGGCATCCGGACAAGCCGGGATATTTGATCGTGTTGTCGGCCCGCACCCAGGAACGTTTACGGAAGCAAGTCGAGCAGTTCATCGCCTATTGTGAGGATGAAGAGCGCGCCGGGTGCGGAAACGCAAGTTATACGCTGCTGTTCGGCCGGCAGCACTTTAAACACCGTCTGGCCTGTGTGGCCCGGGATTTGGATGATGCCCGGGAATCGCTCCTCTCCTGGTTGAAGCAGGGACAGGCGGCCCATGTTTATGTCGGCGAAGTAAAGGACCAGCGTTCGCAATTATCTTTTAAACAATTCGGAAATCAATGCATTGAAAAATGCCGCCATTCTGCTGAAGCCGCTGACTATCTGGAGAATTTGGCCACTGTGGCCGAGCTTTACGTTCAGGGATATGAACTGGATTATGAAGGGCTGTTTGCGGACGGGCAATACAGCCGT
>NZ_JAECVY010000022.1:0-30020 GCF_016055075.1 Thermoactinomyces sp. CICC 10522
TACCTTTTTTTCTTCCGCTTGGGTCATGTAAGACTCATCCTTTGGCAAAAGAGTTTCCTTGCTGCAACCGCTCACCAGGATTGCCAGCATCAGGAGCATAATGATGGCAACAACACCTGATCTCAATCGTCCCCACGGCTTTTTCATGCGTTCACATCCTTTAATTCCTTTTCACGATGTTTCCCTTTTCATCGTAATCTTTTAAAATCGGAGTTTCGACTGCGTTACCTTCATCATCATAACCGGTGAAATTTTTGATACCATGACTTCCGAAGTTCAAACCTAATTGGTTATCCAGTCCTTTGTCTTCTGTTACCTTGCCATTGTCGCTGATTTCATACGTTTTTCCTGGATGGTAACCGAGAGAACCGACCAAATCATGATCATACCGGTAGTTGCGGATCAGCTTATCGTAATTTCCCATTTTTTCATTTACCGCTTCTTTCCGGTTTTCCGGATCCAACATATTCACAGCATGAGAAATACCCGGACCAACCCATCCAAATAGGACGGAAGCATTGAGATTGGGATAAAGATCTTTCCCAGGTGCGTTAAACGTCACAGCAGGTATGCGATATCTCGCTGCGTTATCAAGTGCTAAATATCCTCCCAACGAATGACCGGTTAACACAAATTTATAACCACGATATAACTTATTATGAAGTTGCTTTTCCACAAACTTATGGGCATCAATCGCCTGCGCGTTCAAAGTGTCGTTTCCTAAAGCGATTGGCCCATCTCCAATCAGAAGATCTCTCGCTCCTTCCGCAAGATCATGGGTTTTCAGATGTTCGGGAAACTCTGTTCCACGAAATGCAATTATGATTTCCTTGGTACTAGCATTTCTAAACACATAAGCTTGAAGGCCATTCGGAAGATCAGTTTTTCTAGAATCTAAGACCCAACCACTTTTCATTCTCTGATCTATTAATTGTTGGGTGGCCTTATCACCAACAACTAGATTATCCAAATAAGCCAACTGAGATGCTTGTGCTAATTGCTGATCGCTGACCTTTAATTCATCCAACGTTCCATACGGCGTGCTGTTATCAACCGGGGGATCGGCGATGCTTTTCCCATAGTTGTACGTTTTTTCAAGCCCCGTCCGGCCCCAGTTGAGCAAGGTTTTGCCGAAGTTGATGATCGCGTTGTTCACCGCCCGCTGGAAGCGCATATACAGGCCAAAAACGAAGGCTAAGGTAATCACTGTGGCCATGGTGATTCGTGTTACGGTGGCTTTAATCCAGTTCCACGTTTGGGTTGCTTTTTCCTTCGTCCAGTTCCATGCTGTGGCAACCCCGTTTTTGAAGCTGTTCCAGGCGTTGGAACAAGCGTTTTTGAACGAATTCCACATCCCCGGTTTATCCCCGGAAGATTGGGACTTGGTCACAAGGGACTCTTTGACCGGCGTCGGCCCTGGCTTGACCTGGTCAAAATGGTCATTCACCTGGGGAACGTTGAAACTGCCCCCGCCTGCATAGGCATGACCGCTGTATAACATCCCGGCTCCGACGAGGGAAAGGAGCAGGGCAATGATCCATCGCTGAAATACCGTTCTCATCTCCGTAATGGATTCACCTCTTCACCAGTAATGGAAAAGAAAAAGGGGACAGGCTCGACCAAAGGTCAGTTCTGTCCCACAGAAGTAAGTAGCTGTTTGCAGTTCTCGGGTTAAGCCTGGTCCGTTTGACGAAATTTCGTAGCGATTTGGGTCAATGCTTGGGAAATGTTATCGAGAAGCTGAACGAAGTTTTGCATATTTTTCTTAGCTTCTTGGAAATCTTGGAAGAATTTTTGCTTCGTCATACCATCCCAGTGACCCTCGAGTCCGTTGATACGGGAATCGAGTTGTTGAATGAGTTGTTGGCTTTGTTCCCGTTTAGCTTGGAAATCTTTTGCCACGGCATCAATTTCATCCGGATTAATAAGAATCCGTGCCATTGCAAAACCCCTCTCTAAAAAGGCTTAACTATTACTCTAAAGATTATATATAAAATAGAGTCTCTTTGCAATCTTTTCTTTTTTATAATTTTGTCGGAAACGGAAATGTTATTTCAAAACATCAAATTCCTGACAGCGACATGAGGTTTCATCGGCTCCGAATCCGCCTCTCTCCGGGTGAATGGAGTCGGAGCCGATATTTTTTTCAACCGTCTTCAGTTTTTCGTGCTCATCCAGCGTTCCTGCAACGTTCTGATCCAGTCCATCGGGGAAACGTTGGCCGAAAAGGGCACTGCTCCCTTGACCTTCTCATAGCGCCGCTTGGCAAAATACCCTTCGCCCGGACCAAGCGTTTTCTGGATCGCCGGATTGGAGGACCTTGCTTCAGATGACGGGATTTTAAAGAAAGAGAGATCATTGATGTCCAGGCTGGCAAATAAAAAGCCTGTCTCCATCCCTTTCACTTCAGACAGCCAATCGTTGCTGCTGTAGGGGAAATTGGAAGGTGATCCGGCAATCGCCACATAAAAGTTTTTGTTCCGTCCCTGGCTGACAATATTGTTAAGGGAATTTTGCAAGTCATAATTGTTCAGCCGCTTGCTGAAATAATCGGCATCGTCGATAACCAGAAAAATCGCCGGTTCTTTTTCCCCGGTTTCCGTCTGCTCCGCCCATGGAGGAAGTGTTTTGGTCTTTGCCCGCTGGTCCAATATCGGTCCCAGTTTCTCGAGCAACCCGGCCAGTTCGGTTTCATCCGAAGCATATCCTTTCAGGTGCGGAAGGCCCATCAGCGCGGACAAACCGAGCCCGCTCGGCCGGAAGTCGATGACGTAAACCTCCAGCTCGCTTGGCGGATGGAAATAGGCGAGGGACAAGATCCAAGTTTGCAAAAATGAGGTTTTTCCCCCTTCAATCGAGCCGCCGACGACAAAATAAGGGCCGTCTTTCAAATTGACATAGAACGGGGTCAAGTCATCCATCGAGATGGCAACCGGAACCCTCAGCGGCGTCAATTCAGGTTGGTCAGGATCAGCCTCGTGTTTGGCCAGCACTTCTTTCAATTCAATTTCTTTCGGCAAGGATTCGATCGCTTTCGGGTAATTTCCTTGCCACGAATCGGCAAGTGTGCGAATTCTTTGGCGCAACGTGTTGGCCCGTTCGATCTCATCGCTTCCTTCTGAGGCCAAGGCGGTCTGAAACTCCAGCGGCGGCACACTTCCTTTGACAAACCCACGCCCTTCCGGCAAGTTCACCAGCGGCGATCTGAGGCGGCCCACCGCAAAGTAATAGTCTGACGGATCCGCCAGCTCAAACGAAACACCGAGCGAGAAATTGTTTCTTACCCGGTCGTACATGTCGCTGACCTGGTTGGTGGTAACGATAAAGTAAATCCCGAAACTGCCGCCGGCGCGCAGCAACTGCTCCAAATCGGCGTGTTCTTCTTCAAATGTGCTTTTGAAGGTCAGGTATCCATCGATGACCACGATAATCGCGGGCACCGGTTCGGATAAAGACTTGCGGTAGGAGTAAAATGTTTTTGCCCCTGACTGGGCGATTTTCTCCCGCCGACGGTGCATTTCCTTCATCAAAAAGCGGAAGAGTCGTCTCACCCGGTCCGGCTCATCATCCCGAATAATGGCCCCCATGTGCGGAAGCTCATTGAAGTCTCTGAACATATGGCCAAAATCAAGGACGTACATATGTACATCGTCGGGTGAATGATCCAGTGCCAAAGAGAGCAGCAGTGTCTGAACGAAGGTTGTTTTTCCCGTTCCGGGCATCCCGTAGACGGGCAGGTGTCCTTCATTAAGCGGAATATTCAACGGATACTGCGTTTGGTTGGACGGGGAATCCACCAGACCGACCACCGGATCCAGCCAAGCCGCTGACGGCTGCCAAGTTTTTCCGTCCCAGCCTTTCCGCTCCGGAGGCCGGAGTTCGTCCAAAGAGATATGTGTCGGCAGCGGCGGAAGCCAGGGCCCCTGCAATGTCTCTATCCCCAATGCTTTTGCTTCCCGGTTCAGATAATCGACCAGGACATCCAATTGTTTTTTGCTCCGTCCCTTCTGCTTCTTGGCCGTCGAGATCACGGGCGAAGAGCGGTTAATGCGACGCCCTGTCAGCGTCACCTCACTGATCACTGCTTCTTGTACCGTTTCAGTTTCCGGACGGTAAGGCGCACCGCTCCAGGCGAACTGGACAAGTTCCAGCAACTCGTTGCTCCCCACCTGGAAATAGCCCCGTCCTGGCGTCGTAATCCAGGAAGCATCCGGGATTTTGATCATTTCCTTACTGTCCGCTTCTTCCTGCACGCGCAAACAGATGCGAAAACGGGAGTTACTCCAGATTTTATCGTCGACAACGCCGCTCGGTTTCTGCGTGGCCAGAATCAGGTGAACTCCCAGGGTCCTTCCTTTGGCGGCAATGGAGATCAATTCATTCATGAACTCGGGTTGCTCTTTTTTCAACTCCGCAAACTCGTCGATGATAATCACCAGATGCGGGAGCGGATTCTTTTCTCTCATCGGCGATTGGAAATATTCATCGATATGTTGAAGATTTCCCGCATCCTTAAACAGTTTCTCACGCCTCATCAATTCAGCTCTCAAAGAGATTTTCGCTCTTTCGATCAGGTTCCCGTCCAGGTTGGTGATTGAACCGACCAGATGCGGTAAATGCTCAAAGGTGTTCGACATTCCTCCCCCTTTATAGTCGATGAGCAGGAATACGATATCGTGCGGATGGTAGTTGAGCGCCAGCGAAGCGATCAAAGCCTGGATCACTTCACTTTTCCCCGAACCCGTCGTTCCTGCGATCAATCCGTGGGGGCCATGTCCCTTTCGTTCAATTTTATCGTGAATATTTAAGTATACGCGCTTGCCGCCCGTTCCCATCCCGACGGAAACAGGCAATGTATTGGGGTAGCGGTTTTGCTCCCAACGCCGTGTGACATCCAGATCATCCAGATTCTTCGCTTCCACCAAATCAAACAGCGTGAGCATTTGCGGGATCTGCCGCGATTTATTGGCTTTCAAACGAACCGGCGCAAGGGAACGGGCCGTTTGATCCGCCACTTCAACGGAGACAAAATCGGGCTGAAAGGTATATTCCCAGTCCTCCCCGGTTTGCAGATAATTGGTTTCCTGCAATGTCCCGTGATTGCGATGAACTTCCAGAATGGCGTGGCATTCCATTGGCAGCGTGTTTTTTGATTCTGACAGAAGCAGGGTGCGGGCGCCCACTTTTCCGCCTTCTTTCAGCAGCATGGGCACAATGACTTCTTCCTCGATCAGACTGGGGTCTGAGATGATAAACACATAAAAAGGAACTTGCGGCTCGTTCGCGAGTCCGGGCCGGCGACTCTGCCTGCGGCGGTTCAGAATCTCGTATAAATGGTCGGTCAACTCCCGGGCATCCCGCGGATTGGTCGCCAGAAATCTCCGCTTCCGCTGGTCATCCCATACATGCGGCAACCAGCGGATCCAATTCCACTGATCCGCTTCATCTTCCGAATAAAAGGAAACGATTTTTACTTCATCCGGCGAGTGATGCGTCACCAGTTGGAGCACCAGGCTGCGGATCGCATTGAGCATCGAGGCTCGGTCGCCGACCACTCCCACGACATGCGCCTTGTTCAGCGGGAGCGAAACGGGCACATCCGAAACCTTCGAAAACTCCCGGGCGAGCTGTTTCGCCTCTTTAATCAAGGGGTCCTGGTCGTACTCTTCCTGATCGGGCGTCTCAATCGTGATCGTGGAAGGTTGTTCACCATTTCCCAAGCGCAGGGACAAAAAGTCGGCATCAAAGGGAGAGCGCTCCCACAACGAGCTGACCCGTGTTTGAATCCGCCGCATGCATTGCATCGGAGCCGGATTCCATTCCTTCAGCAAGGCAGCCTGACGGTCCACCAGTATTTGCAGCTCTTCCCGGTGTTTTTTCAGGCTTTCCCTGTATGTAGCCGTCCTCTGGGCCAGTGCTCGCTTATATTTCCTTTTATTCGACAGGTATACGAAAAAAGGAATCGTGTAAGATACCGTCATCATTGAAGTTGAAACCATTTGAAAAACTAAAAAGTTCGGGTTGGAATAACCATTGCCGGACGAACTCATATAAAGATAAAGACCGATGGTTCCCAAAGTCATAACAAGCGGAATGATCAAGGAAGAATATGAGAAAGACGGCCGCTGGGGCTTTTTTGGAGGTTGGCGAATCTCTACCACAGTACGCGGCAAATCCTGTTTCATCCGTGGTGATCTTTGAAAAAGAATGTTCAAGCGACTTCCCCCCTTTGCTCTTTAATAATCGGTCCGAAATGCTTCAAGCGAACCGATGATTCTTTGTTTTCTCATTTGTTCCAGCTGTTGTTGCCGGATCAATTGCAGCTCATTTTCCGGTTGAATTCGGAACCGCAGATAAGCGCCATCCATAACCTTGTAGTCATCCAGCGATTTCGTCTCGTCGAGCTTCCGCCAATCACCGGTTTCGGCTCTGACTTCCAGAATCTGCTTTCCGTCTTCCATCTCCTGCATTTCGTTTTTGACAGCATCGGCCAGCATGGGAATCAATTTGGAAACAGGCAGTTCAGATGGAAGTTCAAGATCAAGCCAATGCTGGTTGCCGGCTCCCATGAAGACCGTTACGATTACCCCAAATGAGACTCCTCCTTTCCAAGATCGATTGAACTTCCGGAGTGGGAATAAATAAACCTTTCGTTCGGTTATTTATTGTTTTAATATTATAGCGTAACTCCCCTCCGGACAAAGATGACTATTTATCAAAAAGACGACAAAAAACGGAAGAGTGAACTATCCGGTCACCCTGTATCCCATCCAATATTTGGTCATCCACCCCCCTTGACTTTCCGTAATAATTTTATCACAAATCTTTTAAAATAGGTTCGATTTTATCATGTCACGAATTTTGATCAATTGCGTCTGCAATAAGAGAACCACCTCAAATCTCTCGGATAAGCGGAGATCATTCTGAGAAAAAAGAGAGGCCGAAACGTGCTTTTCACCCCCTTTTCCTCTTCCGGCCGATCAGTGGACAACCGCTGCTTTTTCTTGTTGTAAAGACGGATCCGGCTTGTCCGGTAAATTTTAAGTTTATGATCATCATTAAAAACGATAACGATCACCGGATGATATGTTTTCTTGGTGGATGGACTGTGTACGGCCGCATGCAATCTTCGGCAAAAAGGCACTTCGCAGGGAAAGATGAACACCTTATTCCGCGAAGTGCCTCTCTCTTTTAGAAGCTTCGCAGTGTTGACCGGAAGCCCTTACTTGGATTTCAATGAATTTTTGCAGGGAACAAACCTCCTGCAAGCCTCAGCGCGATTGATATTTCTAATGGCCCGGCCGATGAGTACAAGCGCGTCACCAATCTCGTTTTCTGCACTTTCAAATCGGTTCGCCGCTAAAAAATTCATCGCATCGCCCAGTTCCTTGATTGCAGCCCGCAGCTCATGGAGAGCACGAATTTTGGAACTCCCCATTTAAAATCCCCCTTTGTAAACAAGTAGTTTTTATCTCTCTATTAATAAATGCAATTGATAGAATCATTGAACCTGTTAAAAGAACCAATTTATCCAAAAACAAATAAGAGCCACCCCCTCTTACAGGAAGCGACTCTCATTTCTTTCATTTACTTGGGATGACTGTCAAAGAAATTCCAGATGATCGAGCTGGCTTTCGGCCCTGTCGGATCCGTATAGGTCCCGGCAGCGCTGCCCCCCGACCAGGCATGTCCCATTCCATTCACCATGATTTTTTCCATTACAACCGTTCCGTTCTGATCCTTGTAAAGGGAGTCTGTATAAGTTCTCCCGTTTGGCACGGACCGGTATGAAGTGACATCCGCCTGATCATCAATGTTGTTGTTATCCATTCCGTCGCTGGCCCGATCATTGGTTTGCGCCCATTGGGAGATAATCTGATTTCCATTGACGGGATTAACCGTGTAGTCGGCTGTCCCGTGAAAAACAATGGTTGGCACGACGCGCGCATATCCCCCCATCGCCTGATAAGCCAAATTCCCCTGTTGTACCGGGTCAGGCCCGCCATACAGCATGGCTGTCCCGGAGTATAACACGGAGGTCGCAGCCTTGTATTCCAGACCGGAACCAACACCAATCGCGGCAAAAACATCCGGGTAAGCCGCTCCCAAAATCACACTCATGGCTCCACCGGCAGACAAACCGGCCACATAAACACGCCGGCTGTCCACCGGATAATTGCTCTTGATCTTGTTGACCACTCCCACAATCGAGGCTGGTTCTCCCCGCCCCCGCGACTGATTGGACGAATCAAACCAATTCCAACATTTACTCAGATTCGCCGAAACGGGTTGTTCGGGATAGACCACAAAAAAGCGGTTCTGTTCGGCATACGCATTCATTTCCGTGCCCGCGGCAAAATCATCCGGGCTTTGCGTACAACCATGAAGCATCACGACAAGCGGCAAAGGAGTGGTGCCATCATAACCGGAGGGAATATACAATTTGTAAACACGTCCGTCAGGGGCCGTATCACGAATAAATTGCCCGGCGGAAAAAGCGGTTTTGGCAAATGTCGGGCCTCCCATCAAGACCGTCAACACCAGCAAAAGGAATACCCGGCGGAAAAAACGGTGTTTCTTTTCCATCTTGATCCTCCCCGAATTCAAAATTGACGCCAGATCACACCACCAACGAACAAAGCCCGTCCACCGCTTGCAAAATGTCAAACCAGTCCGGTCATCATGGAAAACACAATCACAACAGGAACCACCAACGTTTTGATTACCGTAATGGCAAAAATATCAGGGTAGGACTGGCGATGGGTTAACCCGCAGATCGCAAGCAATGTAATGACTGCACCGTTATGCGGCAATGAATCCATTCCGCCTGCGGCCATCGAGGCGATCCGGTGCAACAACTCCGGATCGATGCCGGCACTTTGGGCCCAGGCGAGATACTTTGCCCCCATCGTATCCAAGGCAATACTCATACCGCCCGATGCGGAACCGGTGATCCCCGCGAGTACATTGATCGACAACGCTTCTGAAATCAGCGGGCTGGTTTTCATCGTCAACAGAAAATCGGCCAACGACTTAAACCCAGGAAGGGAGGCGATCACATTGCCAAACCCGACTTCTGACGCCGTATTCATAATAGCCAGAAGAGAACCGGTTGCACCTGCCGTCAATGTCCTGGACAATCCGGGTTTCACAAGAACCTTGTCGGCCCCGACAGCAGATTTTCTCCGGTAATACCATTGCAGGACGATGGCAAAAGCGATGCCAAAAACCAGGGCAAGGATGAGAGCCCATACTCCCAATACCTGATCAATGTCCAATCCTTCATATTGTTTCAATAAAGTTTCCGGATACCATCCCGGCAATACAACATAAGTGAACAGCGCATTTCCTCCCAAAACCAAAATGAGCGGAATAACTGACAACCAGATGGCGGGAAGATTTTCATCCTCTGCTATTGCCGGCTCGTTCAACGTATGGTCACCATAGCCCTCACCGTTGGACATCAGTTTATTCTTCCGACGATGCAACCACCACAAGCCAATGACGGCGATCAGGAAAGCTCCTGTGATTCCGGTAATCGGGGCGGCAAAGGAAGTTGTCTTGAAATAAGATGTCGGTATAATATTTTGAATTTGAGGAGTGCCCGGAAGAGAATCCATTGTAAAAGTGAATGACCCCAACGTAATCGCAGCCGGAATCAAGCGTTTGGGAATGTCCGCCTCCCGAAACAGCGCGGCGGCAAACGGATAAACCGCAAAGGCGACGACAAACAAACTGACTCCGCCATATGTGAGAACTGCACAGGTTAAGACAACCGCCAAAATCGCCTGCCTGCCCCCAAAGCGGCGTGTTAATCCGCGAGCGATGGAACAGGCGGCCCCACTGTCATCCATGACCTTCCCGAAAATCGCCCCGAGGAGAAAAATGGGAAAATAGAGTTTTACATAAGCAACGGCTTTCACCATAAACACTTCCGTATAGGTCGGCAAAAGCGGGAGTCCGGATAATACAGCTGCCAACACAGCCAGCACGGGTGCAAATAAAATTACCGGATAGCCCCTGTACGCCAACAGCATGAGCAATCCAAGAGCCAGGAAAATTACCAACACTGCCATATCCTTTACCTCCTTCGATCCTGTCGAAGAATCCATTGAACTCCCTTGCTCATTTGCCATGCAATTTTGTTGCCAATCGTGAAAACCGTATATTTCGTCATTTTTTGTACACATTTTTGGAAAGATACCGCACCTGTTTCAGGCAAACTGCTTGCCTGATATCATCTCCCGCGTCCGAATTTTTGCACATCATTCCGGATTTGTGGAATGGGAACGCCAAAAAAATCACAAGGTCGGTAAAATTGGTTCAATCCATCGGTCTGATCTCAATCTTGTATTTTTTCACTTTTTGATAGAAACTCGATTTACTGATTCCCAACAGCCGGATCGCCCGGGCTCTGTCGCCGTTTGTCATTTTCAGCACTTGCCTGATCGTTTCTCTCTCGGTTTCTTCAATCGCATTTGCCAGCAGAAAACAGGGCCGCTCTCCCGTGCTTTCTTCAAAGAGGCGCACAGGCAAATGGCTCAACCGGATCATATCCTCCCTTTTCACATGAAGGGCCCGTTCCAGTACATTTTTCAATTCCCGGACATTTCCGGGCCAATGGTAGCGAATGAACACATCCAACACTTCTTGTTCCATCCCTGCTGCATACATGCCGGTCTCCTGAGATAACATTTGCAAAAGATGGCGCGCCAAAACGGGAATATCCTCCACCCTTTCCCGTAAAGGGGGAATATGAAGGGAAACCACATGAAGCCGGTAAAACAAATCCTGCCGAAACTCCCCGTTTTTCACCATCGACTCCAAATTCCGGTTACTGGCGGCAATGATCCGCACGTCCACTTTCATTGGATGCATGGCACCGATCCGCTCAATTTCCCTTTCCTGTAACACCCTCAATAACTTTGCCTGCATGACGGGGGAAAGCTCGCCGATCTCATCCAGAAAAATAGTCCCTTTGTGAGCGATTTCAAATTTCCCTTTTCTTCCCCCTTTCAATGCACCGGTAAAGGCGCCTTCTTCATAGCCGAACAGAATGGATTCCATCAGGGTGTCGGGAATCGCCGCACAATTGACCCTCACAAACGGGCCAAACTTCCGGTGGCTGTAATTATGAATCGCATGAGCAAACAGTTCTTTTCCGGTTCCGCTCTCTCCGCTGATCAATATGGTTGTATCACTTAAAGCCACCCGCTTGGCAATTTCCTTTACTTCCAAGATGTTCCGGCTGATCCCGATAATATCTTCAAAGCAATATTTGGCTCCCAGATTTTTCAGCAGTTCACCCTGATAATAATCGAGTTCTTTCTGCAACTGAATGACACGCGCCGATAGCGTATGCAATTCGCGCACATTTTGAAACATCACTTTTCCAACGACCGCAATTACTGTTCCGTCCTGGATAATGGGAATCCGATGGGCGATCATATTCCCGCCTTTGATTCGATGAACTTGTGCAAGTTCAGGTGTCTTGGTTTTGGCCACGATATGCATCCGGGTATTTTCTATCACTTCCGTGCAGTGTTTTCCAATCGCTTCGTCGACGTCGACTCCGAGAAAATCGGCATAAGTCCGGTTAAGCATAGTGATAAATCCATCTGGATCAGTAATGACAATCCCTTCGTACGCGCTGTCAAAAGCCTTCAGGATCAGATCTTTTGTCCGGCAACAGTCCCAGTATGATTCCAATAATTTTTTATATTCAGATTCTATATTTTGCATTTGAGTCGCCTCCTTTGGTTATTTTACCATGTTTGAAAGCATATTCTTATAATTTACTTATAATTCAATTTAATAAATATATAACATACCGATCTGCCATCCACAAAAAAAGGCTCATACTTTGCACTGAACGCAAAGCATGAACCCTTTTACTGACATGTATGATTAAATTCCAAATCGATCGCCGGACTGTCAAGGCTCTCGCTGCCTTTGACCGGAAGCAAGAGCCCTGACCTTCAATCCTGAATTCAGGTCAAATGACTTGGTTCCAATGCAGATGAGCGGTCATACGATATCACCGTATCACAAGACGAAAGGAGTGAAAGAAATGAAACGCGCAAAGCCTCCTGATGAGTTGTCCCAATCCCCACGGTCTGACCAGATCTCTCCATTCCAAGCAATCCGCGTTCCGGCGACCGGCAAAAAGAACGCGAATTTTGGGGTGACAATCGGTTTAAATTCACCGCTGCCGAAAAAAAGGTCGAATGGGTGCATTTCTTACGGGCCGGTTTCCATCTTCCTCAAGGGATTTCATCACTTTTCATTTAGAACCCAAATCCTCCGCCGACAAAGACGAAGATGGTCGCAATCACAAGGAGGAAGATTAACAGACTTCTCCAACCGAACCCAAAACCGCCATAACCGAATCCCATTTTTCCACCTCCCCCAATTCAAAGTCTGTATATCCTATTCGGGGTTGAACAAGGGGAAAGTGCTTTTATCCTGCTGCAAAAAATTTTGGACTGGGATCTTCCCGGCCTGCTTCAATCTGACTCAGATCCTTCAAGGTCAGGCGGTCGAAAATGCATCTCCGTATTTTCCGGCATCGTAATTCAACCTTTCATCCAAACGCCCGAACAATACCCGGTGAAGGCGGACAAAATTCCCAAGAGATAACTGAGCCCGAGATACAGAAAAAATTTTTTCTTTTCTTGTTTGGCAACCATTTGCACACTTTCCCATTTCAATGTCGAAAAGGTGGTAAAAGCCCCCATGAAACCCGTACCAAAGAGGAGTTTCCAGGTTTCATTCAGCTCATGTCCCGTGATCCATCCCAGCAAAAAGGAACCGAGAAGATTGACCGTAATCGTGCCAACCGGAAACGAAGAATAACGGCGTGATATCCACCCGCTTAACAGAAAACGGCAAATGGCTCCCAAAAAACCTCCAATCACGACGAAAATGGAAGATATCACGATCTGGGCACCACCTCTGGTTCTTTCTCTCTTTCAGCAAGGTTTTTCCCGATTCGCCAGCCACTCCAGGAGAAGAAAAGGCCGCCCACCAAGCTAAGCCACAAATAGGACAGAGCCATGATCCAAGCGTGATGTTGCATGAACGTGAGAAGTTCAACATTGAAAGTCGAGAACGTGGTAAACGAACCGATAAACCCTGTTGTGATCCCTGTTTTCAGCCAGGATGGCATCTTCGGAAAACGGGTGAACCATACCGAAAACACGCTCAGTAAAAACGAACCGGCCAAATTGATGAACAACGTTCCCAACGGAAACCCCCAGATCCACGCAGTCGGAATCCAGATTCCAAGCCAGTACCGGAGCAAGGCTCCCAGCATTCCCGTTGCCCCGATCGCTAGATAAACCATTCTCTTTCCCTCCCCGACATGTTTATGATCCCAAACTTTCCCGAAAAAAACAGACTCCTACCAGTATCCACACCGGTAGGAGTCATCAGCCTGATCGGCAATTATGGCGAACTCCATCGCCTATGTCATGAATTGGTTTTATTTTATCACACAGAACACCAAATGGTAAGATCCGCTTCAGGCTGAAACATCAAATTCGATCAGCAACTGCAACAAAAACCCCCGTGTTGCCGGGGGTTGATTTATGAAAACAAACGCGGGGCCGATCTCCCATCCTTACACAGAAGTATTGGAATGACTTGCCTCCGTTTTTTTCTTCTCTTTGCATTTTATATATTCTTCTCCCCATGCACACATTTGATCCAGCACAGGCTTCAGCGACCACCCAAATTCATTCAGTTCATAAACCACTTTGGGGGGAACCTGGTTAAAGACAATACGGTTAATCACACCATCTTCTTCTAATTCACGCAGTTGTTGGGTCAACATTTTTTGCGTAATATTGGGCATGGCTTTTTTCAATTCACTCGTCCGCATCGGTCCATGGGTCAAATGGCACAGGATGACTGTTTTCCATTTTCCGCCGATCACTTCCAATGTGGCTTCAACCGGAATGTTATAGAATTTGTCTTCCTTTTTCATTGTGTTTCCCCCTTTTGCTTTCAGAATCAGATGGTTTAGTTCCAATATTACTCACAGGTATCTATATCACTTTCAGGTATCTATATTACCCGCAAGTACCTATATTACTTCAAAGTACGTACTTCCAAAATACAAGTATATGTTACATAATAAGTGCCATGGTTGTCGAGTAGATTTTTTCCAGCTTCCAAATTTGAAAATCCTAACACCTTTTTATCCCATCAATATATCCAAATTAAGCACGGAGGTATTTCTATGACCACGCATACTTTATCTCGTGGCAAAAGCAGCAGCAGGCAACGACAAAGCTTGCTTCCGTTGCTTGCCTTGGCCATCAGCGCTTTTGCCATCGGAACAACAGAATTCATCAGTGTAGGCTTGTTGCCGCCGATTTCAAAAGATCTGCATGTTCCGGTTACAACGGCCGGCCTCACTGTTTCCCTTTATGCCCTGGGAGTGGCTTTCGGAGCACCGATATTAACCTCCCTCACTTCGGCAATGTCAAGAAAAACACTGCTAATCTCGATCATGATCTTATTTGTGATCGGGAACACTCTGGCAGCCACAGCCGCAAACTTCGGCGTTTTGCTTATTGCCAGGGTGATTGCATCCTTTACTCATGGCGTATTTATGTCAATCGGTTCAACCATTGCCGCCGACTTGGTATCAGAGGACCGGCGTGCGAGCGCCATTGCGTTTATGTTCACCGGACTGACGGTCGCCACTGTGACAGGAGTTCCGTTTGGAACCTTTATCGGCCAAACCTTCAGCTGGCGGATCTCCTTTGCAGGAATTGCCATAATCGGACTGATTGCTCTCATTGCCAATGCGATCCTGATTCCTGGCCATCTTCGTCCGGGAACCAAAACAACCTTCCGTGATCAATTGAAACTGGTCACAAATGGCCGGCTGCTCCTTGTCTTTGTCATCACGGCTTTGGGTTATGGAGGAACCTTTGTTTCCTTCACTTATCTTTCTCCATTGTTGCAGGAAATCACGGGCTTTCACGCAAATACGGTCAGCATCATTTTGCTTGTCTACGGAGTCGCGATTGCGATCGGAAACATCATCGGCGGCAAACTGTCAAATCATAATCCTGTCAAAGCCCTGTTTTATATGTTCATGATCCAAACACTCGTCCTGTTTGCCCTGACTTTTACTGCACCTTTTAAAATAACGGGACTCATTACGATCATATTCATGGGACTGTTCGCTTTTATGAACGTTCCCGGACTCCAGCTTTATGTTGTTCAACTGGCTGAAAAATACGTTCCTTCCGCAGTGGACGTGGCTTCATCAATCAATATCGCGGCCTTTAATGCGGGAATCGCGATCGGCTCCTGGCTGGGAGGAATCGTTACCAGTTCAATGGGGTTGATTCATACTTCCTGGGTCGGTGCAGCCATGGTCGCAGGAGCCGTGATCCTGACTGGTTGGAGCATGGCTTTGGAACGAAAAAAACAGGCTTGACATCATGACCGGGAAAGGAGGTGTTAATATGGGTTTTTCTGCATTGCGGAAAATGATTCCCGCCAATCGCTTAACACTTGGCGTTGAGCTTCCCTTGGATACCGATTGGTCCCCGGAAGGGCTCAAACAGGCGAAAAAAGAAGGACGTCCCTTTGGCGTCCCGAATATGGAAAGACACGCGGAATTTGCCCGCCTTGTGGACCGGCTCGGTTTCAAATCCATGTGGATCAGGGATGTTCCTTTTTTCGATCCCCACCGTTTCGGTGATGCAGCTCAACTGTTTGATCCCTTTGCATATTTGGGGTATTTGGCAGCCATCACGCATGATGTGATTTTGGCGACCGGAGCGATTGTCCTCCCGTTGCGGCATCCCTATCACGTAGCCAAAGCCGCAGCCACAGTCGACCAGCTCTCCGGCGGACGGTTCGTGATGGGAATCGCAACGGGGGATCGCCCTGTGGAATTCCCGATTTTCGGAGTGGATGCCGATCAAAAAGGAGCCATTCTGCGGGAACATGTAGAGTTAATCAAGGAAGCCTGGAACAAAGACCACATGTTGTTTGACAACCAACTTGATCTTCTCCCCAAGCCGGTTCAGCCTGAAATTCCAATCGTCATGGCAGGCCGGGGAACACAGACGCTGGAATGGATTGTTCAGCATTTGGATGGCTGGTTCAATTATCCCAGAGGAGTCGCCTCGACAGAACTTCAGATCGAGGAGTGGGAAAAAGTGCATGAAAAGCTCGGGATAACTGAACGCAAGCCCTATATTTCAGCATATCATTTAGATCTTCATGAACATCCCTACCACCCGGCCAAACCGTTTAAATTCGGAGCCACAATCGGACGAAATGAATTGATCCGGCATCTAAAAAGACTGGAGGAGATCGGAGTCAATCATATCGCTTTGCATTTTCGTCACTCACAGCGTCCGATCCCGGAAGTGCTCCATGAGTTGGCAGAATATGTTTTGCCTGAGTTTAACCATACCGGAAACGATTGAACGGATGTTTGAAAACGCCTTGTAAAACACAACCTGGAGATGTAAATCTCATTCGCTGCACTTAGCAGCATGAGCGCAATCCGAACAAATAAAAACAGAGTAAAGGGGACTGAAAAATATGGATCTGTTTTTAAAAGGAAAAAGAGTTCTCGTTACCGGTTCCACATCCGGGATCGGGAAAGCGATTGCCAAGCTGCTTGCTTCCGAAGGGTGTACTGTCCTGATCAATGGGAGAACGGAAGAAAAAGTGCAACAAACCATGCAGGAAATTCGGGCTTCACATCCTCAGGCATCGCTCGAACCGGCCGTGGCAGACCTCAGTTCGGCAACTGGAAGTGATAAGATCACCGGAAAATACCCGGAAATCGATATTTTAATCAACAATATGGGGATCTTTGAGCCCGCAGATTTTTTTGAAACGGCCGATGAGCAATGGCAGAAGATGTTTGAAACCAACATTATGAGCGGAATTCGATTGTCCCGTCACTATCTCAAAGGCATGCTGGAGCGAAATGAAGGAAAAATTCTCTTCATATCCAGTGAAGCAGCCATCATGCCTTCGCCTGAAATGGCCCATTACAGCGCGACGAAAACCATGCAACTGTCGATTTCCCGAAGTCTGGCTGAACTGACAAGAGGAACAAAAGTGACTGTCAATACGGTCATGCCCGGGTCCACGTTAACAGAAGGAGTAGAAGAACACATCAAAAAACTCTACAAGGGAGAATCGATGACATTGGAAGAAGCGGAGCGGCGGTTCATGAGTGAACACCGGCCAAGCTCCTTAATTCAACGACTGATTCGTCCGGAAGAAATCGCGTCTTTTGTCGCTTTCCTTTGCAGTCCCCGATCCTCCGCCATCAATGGTGCTTCGCTCAGAATCGATGGCGGGCTGGTTCACACCATTTTTTAATGAATGAAGTCCACCCCGAAGGCCTGTAAACTTCCGATCACGCAAAATACAAGAAGTTTACGAGCTTCCCCCAAATCAATCACATCTGTCAAATCAATGGCATAAAATTCTTGTTTGCATACGAAGTTTCCCGCTCCGGCGGGGCTTTTTTTATGGTTGTTGGTGAAACCTCTTCCAACTGGCATGGGGTATAATGGAACCAATCCATCATATAAGCTTGGAGGTTCACACAGTGAAACAAATTCCTTTCCAGCAGGTTGATGTGTTTTCGTCCGTTCCGTTCAAAGGAAATCCGGTTGCGGTCATTCTTGACGGCAATGGGCTGTCTGACGAACAAATGCAGTCGATTGCCAATTGGACCAATTTGTCCGAAACCACCTTCGTCTGCGAGCCGACAGATCCCCGGGCTGACTATCGGCTGCGAATTTTCTCCCCCCAAAGCGAACTTCCCTTTGCCGGTCATCCCACGATCGGATCGGCTTATGCCGTGTTGAAGCATGGTTTGAAACCCAAAAACACAGGGCGCCTGATCCAGGAATGCGGCAAAGGTTTAATCTCTATTTTCATGGATGAAAATCGCTTGTTTCTCACTTTGCCCAATCCTGTACTTAAGGAAATCACGAATGTGGATCAGACTGAGCTGGCAAATGCGATCGGCGTCTCTCCGGACTGTGTGCGTGCCAGTGCAATCGTCGATGTGGGAGTGGTGTGGATTACGCTGCAATTAACCGATTCAAACCTGGTCCGTCGCCTGCAACCTCAAATGGAGCGGATTGCTGCGCTGACACCGCCCGGAGCCGCCGGCATAACGGTGTTCGGCCTGACGCCGTCCGGAGAAGAAACGCAGATTGAGGTACGCTCCTTTGCACCGGGTGAAGGCGTTCCGGAAGACCCCGTATGCGGCAGCGGCAATGGTTGTGTGGCTGCTCTCGCAAGGGAATTTAAATTATTGGACAAACCGGGTTACATCGCTTCCCAAGGCCGCTGTGTCGGACGTGACGGCCGGGTTGAAGTGCGATTCCACGATGACGGCACGATTTTGCTGGGAGGACACGCAGTCACATGTATAGAAGGAAAGCTAATCCTATAAAGTATTGCAGGTGAAAAGGATGAGAGTGGCGGTCGGTTCAAAAAACAGTACGAAAGTGGGAGCAGTCGAACAAGCATTCCAAAATCTGAATGCCGTTATTCTGTCTGTATCCGTGCCTTCAGGTGTCTCAAATCAACCCTTATCCGATGAAGAAACCCTTCAAGGCGCGATAAACCGTGCCGAAAATGCCAGAAAAGAGATGGACGCAGACATCGGAGTCGGTTTGGAAGGGGGAGTTGCAGAAACAGCTCACGGCTTATTTCTATGTAATTGGGGAGCACTGACTGACCGGAACGGCATTCGGGTGATGGCGGGCGGAGCCAGGATCAAGCTCCCGGATGAATTTCTCATTCCATTGAAAGAAGGAAAAGAACTAAGCATCATCATGGAGCAGTATACAAAACAAAAGAACATCGGAACCACGTTGGGGGCTGTCGGCGTTTTTACCAACGGATATGTGGAACGTCAGGAAATGTTTCTCCATGTATCAAAATTGCTGATCGGGCAATATTTATTTCAAACCGGGAAAGAACGGCATGAAGACGACATCTGAGGAGGAATCTCAGATCGAGGTCTATTGACAGCAACCTGTATCATCCCCCAAAAGACGGAGAGGTTCATGGTTTTCGATCTTGCCCTCACGCTTTTGGGGCGAGATGTTTCCAAAACTCTATCCAGATGAGCAACAAGAGCGTTTGCCATAACGTCTCCGGAAATGATAAAAAAGGTTCTTACTCGCCGTTTGGTTGCGAAGTAAGAACCTTTATTTTTCGTCTGATCACCACCGGCCATCCCGGCTGTTACAAGATATATTCAAAAAGGCAACTGTCAGCTTCGTAGAAATTCCGTCACCTTTTTATGCTGATCAATCGTCATCTCCTTCAAATAAATCTTCCAGAAAACCATCGCCCTGGTCATCATCATCTCCTTCAAACAGGTCTTCCAAAAACCCATCATTCCGGTCATCATCATCGTCGTCATCGTCATCGTCATCATCTAGCACTTCATTTAAAATCATACCGCCAATCACCCCGGCAGCAAATCCGCCAATCGCTCCAGCCATCCCTGAACCGTGCTTTTCATGGAAGTGATGTTCATGGCCGGGATATTCGTGCCCGTAATGATGGTCATAACTGATATAGTTGGAATTTTGATGATAGACCATTTCATTTAATACGGCTTGCAGATGGTTAACCAGAGACGGAATCGATTGTAACTGATCATTTGAAAGATAAATTTCACGTTTGATCTCTTTCTCATGACCATATGAAAGCAAATCCAATTCGAGCAACAAACGAACACCATCGGGCAAAATTACCGGAACAAACTCTAATTCTTCCACCTGGCCTTGTAAGTAACCTGCCGGGAAAAATTCAAACTCTTGAACATGACCATCAAATTTCCGCGAATCATGCTTCTCCCGAAATCCCAGCTGATCGAGGGCAATTAACACTTGTTGCAGCTTTTGAGGAGGAAGGATTTCAATATAATCACGGTCTGTTTGATCCACCCCACCCTCAATGTCCAATTCAGTATGAAAAAAATACGTCACGTAATTTCCGGAAACCAAGAGATCGTATGGCAGTTGATATTGAAATGGAAACTCCTTGTATTCTCCCGGATGAATGGTAAAGGATTGATAAAATGGGATGGAGGTAACATTCAGGGTATGGTCTGACTCGCCAAAACGAATTACTCCCATCAGCCGGACATCGATTTTATTCACTTTTTGTTCCACTTCTCCGCCGCGGATCGTCAGTTTCCCTTCCACAACATCCCCCAACTGGAACTGATTTCGATCCAATACCAAATCGACTTTAGCGGCCCCCTTGCCAAAACGGGCCATTAATTCCTTGAACATGGTTAATTATCCCCTTCATTATAAAAATCCAGTTCTTTCAACCGCATCCGGAACAAACAAAGATTAGTGAGCCCAACAACCTTTTACATCACTACGGTGACGACCACTGGCTTTTGCAGATGCCTCCGAATAAAAATAAATTAAGTTATCAGGTTTGATATCTTTTACGACATAACAGTCGGCCGGGTGATAAACATCACTATTTTTACTTGCGGCAAATACGTTTCTTGTCGCTTCAGGATGGAAGCCATCTTTCCGGACATATCCATCCCACTGCCAAATTCCCACTTTCTTATTTCGAGCCTGTTGTTCAAATTCCTCGTACTCTTTGGCATATTTTGTATTAGGTTTGTATACATAAGCAACCCGGGCAAAACCGTTTTTCAACAGCTCTTCCTGTACTGATTTGCCATCCGCGTATACATAAGCAAGGAAACGACCATAATTATCCCGAGTCGACTGGTCTTTTTCCAACTCAATTTTTTTGGCATGTTTGATCATCTGTTCGGTAAATTCTTTCGCCTCATCTCCCAGAGGTTGTTTCCCCAAACGATCATTATGCGTTTCAGGGGCATCGACCAACAAGAATCGGACCGTATCTTCTTTTCCTTTCATTCTTACTTTAATCGTGTCCCCATCAATTACTTGTACCGAACTTGCCGGAATTTCCACCTTGTCATCTTTGCTGCATCCACTCAGAAGAAAAATAAGTACGGCAGATAGGAAAATAGATATAATTTTACTACTTCCCTTCCACATATTCAATCCCCTTTCTGCGGTAAATTCATCCAACGATAATTATACTAAACTAACTTTTTTTATGAAAACGATCACTCGATTGTCACATTATTGTCAAAAAAATCTTAAGGGATAGTTTAATTTTAATCAATTCCGCGTTATGCCATCTGAATTCGCCCCATTTCCACCATCCGATTTTTGAGTACAAAGCTGTACGTCTTATATTTAAGGCTGTTCCGAATTATGAAAAGCACCCCTCATTCAAACATAAACCGGAAACAGTCACTCTCAAGAAAATTCAGCGCGGCGTTTAAAAGCGGATGAAAAATCCCCGGAGGTCGTGCTTATTCGGACACATTTCGAGACACGTTTCCAACCATTTTCTATACGTACATGGACACAAATTCGTTACACCTTACGAATAACTATAATGAAGCGCAAACCATAACCATTTCCCAAAAACCAAACACGCTACCTGCAAAGGGTAGCTCTTTTACTATGATTAATCAAACTCTTCCGTGTTGAATCTTATTTCTGACAAATATGTGAATATGCGTAGAAAAGATGTTCCCTCTCCGAATGAATTTGTAGTGATGAAAAAGGAGAGGGAATTTCTATGACCAATCTTAAACCCCGCCTATGGGTTCTGACACTTACCATTTCCTTGATATGCCTGGGAATTGCAAGCGTTTGGACAGAAAATGCAGAAGGAAAGGAACCGGTAAAACCGAAAAAAGCTGAAATAAAATTTAACATCGGTTCCAATACGCTTTCCTATTATCCGTTTCCGATTCGTTCGGCGGAGATCTACCGATTGCCCAAACCGGCGGATTTGATTCCGAAGCACACGGCATTTGATCAAGACGGGATTCCCATGTACCAGGATAAAGAGGGAAAACCCTTATATAATCATCCGGTTCGTCTGGCCAATAACATCATCAATTTCATCACCAGTTACCAAATGACGAAGGATGAACGGTATCTCCGGGAAGCCCAAAAGTACGCGAAGCGTTTGTCGGACATTGCGGTGGAAAAGGATGGAGCCCTTTATTTCCCCTATGATTTCGATGTTTATCTTCATAACATTCCGACGGAGCACCTAAAACCCCGTTGGTATTCAGGAATGGCCCAAGGACAAGCCTTATCTGCTTTTGTCCGCTTATATCAGATCACCCATGATCCCCAATACCGGATCCTCGCAGACAAAACCTATCTCAGTTTCGCGCAGCTGAGATCGAAAAACCATCCCTGGTGGGTGACCATGGCCGACAAAAATGGGCATTACTGGATTGAAGAGTATCCGATGGAGAAACCCACACATGTCTTAAACGGCTTCATCTTTGCCGCCTATGGCTTGTACGACTATTACCAATTGACGAAGAAGGAAGAAGCCAAAGTCCTGTTGCAGGCAGCCATCACGACGGTGTACGACAACATTGATCGTTATCGCGTCCCGGATGATGCCAGTCGCTATGGCCTCAAACTCACCCATCAGTCCATGCACTATCACATGGTTCATATTGAACAGTTGGAGACGTTGTATCAGATGACGGGTGACCCGTATTTTCATCAGATGAGTCAAACCTTCCATCATGATTGGTACGGCTGGCCCGCCAAATTCAAACGGCAGGTAAACAAAGTGAAAACGGCCTTTGAGTGAAAGGGATCATCCTGATAAGGAAGAAAGTGCATAATCTGCTCTGCTGTGTCATCACTGAATCCTCCCGTAACTAAATAAATTAAAGTATGTTATTTTATCACATATTGATAATCAAATTAAAGCATGTTATTTTATTTCTGTACCATTTCTTTGCAAACATAAATATACTTATATATCTCGGTAGGAGGTACACAACATGAGCAAAATTGCTGCACTAGTTACCGACTTATTCGAGGATGTTGAATTCACCGAGCCGGCAAAAGCTTACCAAGATGCCGGACACCAAGTTACCGTGATTGAAGAGAAAAAGGGAAAAACGGTATCCGGCAAACATGGGTACAAATTGTCCGTCGATGCCGGTATTGATGAAGTAAAACCAGAGGATTTTGACGCACTATTCATCCCTGGTGGATTTTCTCCTGACTTGCTGCGTGCTGACGACCGCTTCGTCGCATTTGCAAAGAAATTCATGGATGACAAAAAACCTGTCTTTACCATTTGCCACGGTCCACAGTTATTAATTACAGCCGAAACCTTGAAGGATCGTGACGTAACCGGGTACAAGTCCATCCAAGTGGACCTGAAAAATGCCGGTGCCAACTTCCACGATAAAGAAGTGGTTGTTTGTCAAAACCAGCTGGTGACCAGCCGGACTCCGGATGATATCCCGGCCTTTATCCGTGAATCCTTAAAACTTCTTTAATATGAGACGATCAAGCAGCCTTTAACTACCAGAGGCTGCTTTTCTATTTGAAGTGTTTATTCGTGTCATCAGCGGACGTGGCTTTGATCGATCAGGATTTTACAGAAGATATGGCATAAACAGCGAGCAGATACTTCCTTGTCATTCAAGACAGGGAAGTGTTTTTTTAACTGGCCATAAATCCCCTGGCGTGTAATTGGTTTGCCTTTGTACGGCTTTTTTACTACGTTGCTATTCAAACTTGAATAATCAGCTTCATTAAGTTAAAATACATAGTGTTTTATATTCAAATTTGAATAGATATCGGGAGGTGTTAACCATATCCACTGTTAGATTACTCGTGTTAGGTTCCATTTTGCGAAGAGGAATTAGTCATGGTTATGCAGTTTTAAGTGATATCACTTCTTGGCATGCCGATACTTGGACCAACGTAAAGCCCGGATCTGTTTATCATGCCTTGAACAAGCTCGAATCGCAGGGGATGATAAAGTCCATTAATTCTGAGGTCAATGTAAAACTGGGTCCATCACGAAAGGAATACACCGTAACCAAAAAGGGTGAAACCGAATTTGAAGCATTGCTTGAATCGGCACTTGTAAGCATTGACATTCAGCAGCTTTCAGCGGGAGTTGCTTTTATGGATATGCTACCACGGCAAAAAGTGATTGCTCTCTTACAGCAACGCCGTATTGAAATAGAAAGATCGATTGGTTTCCTGAAGAGTTTGCCAACGGAAGAGCGTCCATCCGAACCTTCCATGCATCCTGAACTTGTAGGCATTTGGGTTGGTTATGTTGAGAATGAATTGGCAACGACAGAAAGAATATTGGCCCATGTACAAGCGGGGAAATATGTGTTCAAATCCGAGGAGGAAAAATGATGAAACAGGTGGATTTTGAAGCATTTCTGATGGGTTTGCCCAATGTTCAACGAGAAGAGAACTTCGGATATTCATTGTTTTTTGTCGGCGACGATCGCAGCCTGCCGTTTACAACCATTATCGATTCAGACAATGACTACGACAATGTTTCCAATCTCAATCGAAAAGATGTATTTCGCCTCAACATAGGAGTAAGCAAAGAGACATTCAACAAGCTCATTACCGGTCCGTTGGACGGGGACATCGATTATTCGGTGCTGAACGTGTTTTTACCGCATCCTCACTATTCACGCCAACATTTTGTGTGCATCCTTAATCCGGACGGAGAGAATGTGGAAAAAACAAAACAACTGATTGCAGAGGCACATTTAATTGCGGAAGAACGGCTTCGGCGTAAAATGGAATCAATTTAGTTATAATTAGATCTCCCCAAGAAATAAAAAACAAGTTCTTTTACAAAAATTTAGTATGCATCAGAACTATTCGCTCTGTTCCCCTGTGTCTTAATGAAAAATTGTTCCGAACAGGTAAAAATGATTCAATTCGGTTTTAGCAGCTTAAATCACCGAATTCTTTCCCTCCCAAAGCGAACCGAAAATGGGCATCATTTTTGTCTTTGCAAATAGCAAGGAGCCGCACTCCTTAAAATGCGGCTCCTATGCGCCATGATTATGAGTAAATCATTAATCATCCGTTCTTGTATATAAATCGTTGATAAAATCAGTAAACGTTTGTCTTACGATTTTAACCCGATTCAAGTTAAATTCTTTTCCGTCGAAAATCTCTGAAAGAGTATCATCTGAAGAAAACCAAATGATAATCGGGTTTTCGTTACCTTGAGGATAATAAAAACAGTAACGTTCCAATGCTGAATCAAACCCGAAAGGCACGATCAATCCCAATTTCTTATACTCTTCTTCGCCTGCATACAATTCCTCTACCTCATCGACTATTTCCTCCAAATCAAAGAAGTCATCAAAATGAAAGGATTCATCATTAATCAGAATATGAACATGTCCACTTTTGGGTCGGCTGTATAGCTTAACCCAATCTTTATAATCTTGTGAAAAGCGTATGCCAATTTTTGCTTCAACCCGGGAAAAAGCCTCTAAAGCTGTTTCTTTATCTCGTTTTATCCATTCTACCATATGTCAATCCCACTTCTTTCCTGCTTACTTATTGTTAATCTGTGCGTTGTACCTCTCATAGGTGATTCCTCCTATGGAAGCGAGTTAAATATTTTATCCAGCTCATTCCAATTGGCCGTGATCCACAGGATCTCATGAACAAAACGCATGGCAGAACCCGGACGCTCTTCCATCTCCGGCCTAATCCATTTGGCTGATTCACGACACCAAAGCAGTTTAAACGCCCGAACCAAATCATTTCCCTGAAAAGCAATATATTCATTGTAACCATTTAAAAAAGCCGAAACGGCATCCAAACGCATTTTGTCTTCTTTCAATGCGCATGACAGAATGGCTCGCGAAAGATCCAGTTCCGGATAGATGACCGTTATCCGATCAAAATCGAGAACGGCCGATACACGATCAGGAGAAAAAAGCAAATTGTCCACGAATAAATCCGAATGGGCCCAACCAACCGGACAATCATGAAAACGATCTAACTCAAGCTGATCGATGATGGTTCTCTGGCTATTAATCGCCTGGAGCACGCGATCCGGACGCTTCTCCAATCGTGCCCTGTCCCAATTCCTGTTCCATGCTTCGCAAATCTTTTCATAACTTGGCTTCCACCCAGGCGGCTGCGCAGGAAGGACTTGCAGTTTTTTGTGCATTTTCCCTGTCACTTTTCCCAGATGATACATTTGATCCATATTCACTTCTCCCGGTTTTACCACTTCTCCTTCACAGTAAGGAGTTAAGCAGTAACACACATCACAATCGGTTTTAATCAAATGGGACTCTTCATATTGAAAGGGTTTGGGACAAGGGATGCCATTCTCTGCAAGGTACGCTTGGATACGAAGGGCTTCTCGTACTCGATCTAATTTCTTGGGAGGATACCTTTCAGGATGATACTGTTTGACAAAAAGCGAACCTTCATCCGTTTCAATTTTCCATTTGAGATTGCGCCAACCGCGGTGAATTTGCCGGCCTGATCGTATCTTCAAGTCAAAGTTTTCCTCAATGCTTTTGAATATCGCTTCTTTTATTTTGTCTACATCCATTTGTGACACGCTCCTTCCACATTAACCCCCATATGACTTTATGAAAACAAGAAAAGAGGGGGGCATTTATAACACACGCCGGACCAATAAGAAAAGTTCCACTCCAGAGATTCCAGGAACTTCTTCACTCCCTCTAAAAAATGATGCCCTTTAAGGCCCATTCCCTCCAACTTGACAATCAAGAAATTACTGTGCTTTAATTTAAAATGAATAAATCATTCATTCAAAAAAGGGTGATGATATGCCACGAACAGAAGAAGCGAATCAACGTCTTCGTGGAGCGCAACGTGAGAAGATACTGGATGGTGCCAGAAAAGCCTTTGCTCGCAAGGGCTGGGCAGCTACCATGGCTGACGTTGCCGATGCTGCCGGAGTCAGTCAAGGGCTGCCCTATCGATATTTTGCCAACAAGGAGGCAATCTTCAACGAACTGATCGAACAGACCATGCAATCCGCCATTGCGACACTGGAACGCATTCTGGAAATGCCTGGTACACCGGGAGAACGCCTTCACTTTCTGATTTCTAGGATATTGGAATACCGACGCGAACGCCTCGAGTTCTATCAGCTTTTTCAGATGTTTCATGATGAAGCGACGCCGGACCATCTCCGTGAACTTATGCGCAAGCAAAGCCAGACCTTCCAAGACGTGATGAGGCAACTGATCGTCGAGGGCCAGGCTTCCGGAGAACTCGCAAAAGGCGATCCGGACCAACTGGTGCTGGCTGTTATTGCATGTCTCAACGGTTTGTCCAACTTGGCTTTGCGCAGCCCTGAGAAATTTAAAAATCATTTTCCTGATACTGAGATTATCCTGCGGATGCTCAAGCCATAGTAAGCCGCTTTTTTTCCTATGGCATTGCGGGAGTGCGTTGTTGAATTGTCCCGGTCGCGGGCATGTTTACCCGGCACTGGCCTCGGCCCGGAAACCGGTCAAGCGCACTGTCCCGCCTGCATGGGATTTTCAATCCCTGCCAACGATAAATCGGGCAATTACGCTCATTTTATGAATGAATTATTTATTCATAAAGAAATAAGGGAGTGAATTTAGTGCACTCAGAAAAAGAAAGAAAACAACGTCTTCAACAGACCAAAAAAAAATTAATTCGCAGTCTTTTTTTCAACCTGCTTCTTCCGTGTTTCGTGTATATGGTGTTACGCCCGCATTTTACGACAGATACTGCACCACTTGCCATTAGTACGATCATTCCGGTGATCAAAACCATGGTTCAATGGATATGGCAACACCGAGTTGATTGGATAGGTGTAATAAGTACTTTTATTCTATCAATCGCACTCGTAATATCGTTTATCTCCGGAAGAAATTCATTACCAATTAAGCTTGTCCACCCGGCTGTATTTGGCATCATAGGCTTAATTTTCATCATTTCCGTACTTGCAAAAAAACCATTGCTGCTAATTATATTTAGGGCTATAGGGCAGCAAAACAAAGAACACTACAACAATCCAGTGGTGCACAAAAAAATAACCGTGATGACTGCATTGGTTGGTGGAGTTTCTTTCATCGGATCAATAATACACATTGTTATGGCTATTGTATTGCCAACCGGTTCCTTTTTGGTAATGTCAAATATGGTTAGTGTCGGAGCAATTGCAATTCTGATTGTGGGTGCAAAATTCATTGTTTCAAAAATTAAATAGCATTGACAGTTTTCATCTGGATAAGCCTGATTAATCTCCGGATGCGATCAAGTCCAAAAGTGACCTCAGTCAGAAAAAGTCGGCGTTCAACTTATGCGTGTGATTTTTGGCTGAGGTTTTTTATTGGATTTTCGCTACTCCCAGTACTCGGTCACGTCCAAGAACTTTCTGCCTCTGGCCCATTTTACAGACTCACCGGTCACTCAAATGTGGTCAAGCGGCCATTCAGTCCAAATCGCGAAAATGAGCCCATAATCATCTTCAAGTTAAATGTAACTGTTGTTCTAATTTAGTACCTTCTTTGTACCAGGTCTTCCCATGTCTTATCACGGAGATCTTCTGGGATCCATTCCAATTCAGGATATGGAAATTCATGATACTCAAAAATCTCTTTTGGGCAAAGCTTATCGTTTATTTCGATTTTAATTCCTCTGTATTGAGCCAACCAACCCAATCCGGCCACAGCATTGTCATAAAATTTGCCTAATATGTCTTCTTGCTTGATTCTTTTCTTATGTCGTCTCAATATTTGCTTCAAACCATCATGAACCTTTTCCTGATCCTGGTCCAAGATTCCCTCCAAGACAGCCATTCTTTGCTCCATATCCACTTTTTGATATCGATGCAATCGAAAACGGGAGAGTGCTTCCAAATGAGCCCGCGCTTTGTTGTCTGTCCATTTTCGGGATTCAGGTCGTTTATCTTGAAATCCTCCTCTTCCCCCCGCCAACCCAGCAAATGCGCTAAGGAAACAATCAACTCCGGATTTTGGCTGATCAAGGCTGAATATAAATCGCCATAATAATTGGCAGTCCCTTTGAAACAGTTTTCCCCCTTTACATAGCGAGGATGGCTTGGAACGTTCAACGGTTCAGCGAGAACATACAATTCAAAATATCTTCCAGCCTTGTATAATTGTTGTTTATAGCCGATTACATCGTTCTCCAATATTAATTTTTTTATCGCAATGGTATAACACAGATAGGAGAGATGATCTAATATCATCCAATTACCCAGGGAATTATCCTTGACTAAATTTTCCACATCAAACTGATATGCTTCCTCATGTTCACAAACGACATCTTTAAACCACTGTCTAACATCCAAAGACATAATTCCCTCCTATTTCGACAGGAATGGTTTTCTGGTAATAAGGGGTTTGTCCCTCGTTTTTAGCAAATTCCTTTGATTAGTCCTCCTTGTAACGAATCCGTATTTTTATGTAAACTCAATATTCTTCCCAATGCAACTCCGGATTCCGTTTACCCGTCTTATAAAAATACTCAAAAGCCTTAATAACCTCTTCTTGTTTGACACAATGTTTGGCCAGCTGTACATCCCGGATCGTTAATTCATACTCTTTATCTGCTGATTCTTCCGGGTTGATCAGACAATACCCTGAACCATCTTCACAATAGTATTCGACTTTATATCTCTTCTCTCCATTAATCACATCCCCACCACCACATAACAAAGAAGCCCCTTCATCATCTGCCGGATCCAATACAAAGTTGGTGATGGTTTTTCCATCCATTTGTTGTATCACTTCATGGATTCGATCCCAATCGGGATTGTGCACTAAATGATTCATGTGTTCAATACACAGCTCCCATTTCATTATTGATATCCCTTCTTTTTGGAAACGGTATCTACCACCGGATAACGCGGCACACTTTTACCCGAAATGATCAGTCACCGCTTAAAGAAAACGGTGGCAACGGTTGACCTGAATGAATGTGCAAAACAGTATATCCATCAGATGCTGTTACCGCCGGTCTATAATTGACCCAGGATCGCCGAAAAAGAATTGACCCACTCCCCGTCGAATAAATCCCCTTCGAATAATACCGCCAAATTTCTTC
>NZ_JAECVY010000023.1:0-25882 GCF_016055075.1 Thermoactinomyces sp. CICC 10522
AAAGAAAGGAATGGTGAGAAGGTCAACATTACCCCATGGAATGATTTGCTGGGAATCTGCAAGTGCAGTGAATGCAGGTCCAATATGGTCGTTGTACGTCCGATGGCTCCAAGCGGAAATACCGCTATTTGAAATGTTCCAATTACCGTCGATCCGGAACGCATGGCTGTGTGAACCATTGGCCGATTTTGTACGAAGATGTAAGGGAGTTTGTTATTCAATGCTTGAAAGAAAAAGGAAAATCCATTGCTTTCAACTTTGTGAGCGAAGTGGAACAGGAAAGGGAAAACCAGTTCAAAGCCATTCAAAAGCAATTGCAACAGTGGGAAGAGAAAAAGAAAAGCCTGGTGGACCTGTATTTGGATCAACTAATTAGGAAACAAGAGTTTGAGGAGAAAAGAAACGAGCTAGAGGAACAAATTCACCAACTGGAGGAAGAGATATTAATTCTGGGGCAAAAAGAATACACCCATAAAAAGGTGGAAAACATTCGGCAAGCGTTTGAAGTGCTAGAAGAGGAGAATGAGGATCTATTGCAGGTGTTTCAGACGTTGTTGGATGAAGTGGTGATTTCTCCGGATGGGAGGATTGACATAGCTTATTCGTTTGAGAAGGGTTGAAATGGTCGTAAGAAAGCCTATGGATTGAATCAAAATTCAACCTTAACATCCTAAATCGTATTGGTTTAAAGTGCCGGAAGCGTATCTTTTTAAGTTCAAAGGTAAGTAAAAAGCCTATAACTAGAGTTATTTGCGTTTATTAACTCTAATATCTCTATGTCAATGGGAGTGTAGAGGTCAGCGGTTCGAGCCCGCTATGCTCCACCAACCCTCGGTGTTCCGGGGGTTTTTATATTGGGAAGATATGTAATAAGGAAAACAAGGAAGGTTATCATTTATAAAAGAATTAGGATGTTTTGCTATAAGCAAGGAATTCCTCTTTCCATCAATTCCCGCTTGACATAATATATTGCTATAAACAAATACATAAACGAATGGGGAGAGGAATTTGAGAAGATTCTTTTCTTTTCGTGTAAGTAAAGTTTTTCAACCCTTCATCATCATTTTTCTTTTCGCATTTATTGGGATAGGCATTTTGGGGAGTGACCAAGCTTTTGCGAGTGGGAGCAGCTTTAACGTTCCCCATATAAATGACCATTTTGAAAAGGTTCAACCAGGTCCGGCTCCAGCGAAGGAAGCGCCAGTCACCTCAACTTCCCAAAAAGAAAAAGAGGATGGAGATGGAAATTGGCTTACGAAAGCATGGAATTGGACAAAGGAAACCGTCTCCAGTGCCTGGAATAAAACAAAGGAAGTTTGTTCCGAAGCATGGGACTGGATCTGTAATGTATGTGACAAAATCGCCAAAGTTGTCGTAGATGGGTTGTCCGCCGCATGGAATTGGATCGTAAAATATAAAGAGTACATCGCATGTGCTGCTGTGGTGATAGTCGGGGTGGTGTTATGTTTTGTCGCCCCTCCGCTGGGAGCCTCCGTATTAATTGGTGCGGCCTCGTCGTTCTTGATCAGCGTCGCCCTGAATGGCGGGAGAATCGATAAAAACACCTTCCTGGATGCGGCCATTGGCGGATTGCTTGGCCTGTGCGGGGCGGGCATTGCCGGCGGAGCCTCAAGAGCCCTGGCCACCGGAGTTGGGCAGAAGCTGCTGACAGGACTGGCCGAATCCAGATTTCTTGGACCGCTTCTCCGCGGAGGAAGCAAACTGATCGGGAAACTGCCCGGACCGCTGCAAAAAATCTTCACCCGATCCGGATTTATCGGTTCAATTGAAGGAGCGGGAACCAGTGTTGCCGACGACCTCCTGCACGGTCGAAAGATCAACTGGAAAATCATGATCTTCTCTGGGATCTTTGGCGCAGGAATGGTTAGCCTTGTCCATTTCGCTGAACCGGCCATCAACAAGGCAGCATCTTCACTGGAACCACTTCTCACCAAAACGCCGATTGTAAAAAATCTCTTCAAAAGCACGACCAATTGCGTTGCACTTAACCAGGTACGGGGTTATTTTGCAGTAGCGACGCCATGCATTAACACAGGACTTTTAGAAAATGATTTAAAAAATCTCAGAGAAAAAGTAGGTACTGATATAGATACGATAGCTGTTGGTAGAACAGATGTCAAAGGTTTAGAAGGTATAGTATTTGAAGGTGCATCTCCAAGAGTTATAAAAGAAGCACCACCAGAAGCAGGATTAAAGCCTTTAGATGAGGAAATGCCAAATAGACCGATTAAAGCACCATTCAACCCTCCATATGATAGACATGCTGAAGAAATGGTTATCAATAAATTTGTTGAAAAAGTTGATGCTTTATATCCAAATCCTCAAGATGTAAAAGGAAAACTATATATTCATCAATCAAACTCAGATGGTGTCTGTCCAGCATGTAAGTCAGGACTCGGAAGAAACCCTAATACAAATAAAGGGATATTATATCAATTAAGTAAGCGGTACCCAAATCTTGAAATATTTGTATCAAGTGAGATAGAAGAGGGAGCAAAAATTACGAAAAAACATTTCTTTATGGTGAAAAATGGTAAACAATATAAATACCCTGATTAAATAGGAGGTTATAGATTGTGGAATGGTATGAGCATGTAACTGCTGATGCGAAAGCTGCTTATTATTTAACATTATCGGAAAAAATATTAGATAAATTAACTAATTATGATTGTTATCCTGTAGTAAGAGAAACAATTGATTTGTGTTGGGAATGGGTAGAAGAGAAGAAGTATACTGGATCTGACATGTATATGAGTTTAGGTGATGAAGATGAGGGCTTTTACGTTATTTCTCTTGAATATGACCCTTTCCCAGGCGATTTACAAGCGGAATTAGTCTATTGGTGTGTATTTTATGCAGTTTTTTTTACAATAAAACAAGCATATATATTTGATAATAGGGAACATAAATGCCCGCAAGAATTTGAACCTATAAATGATGAATTTACTCAGGGCGAGTTCATGGAGAGAATAAGGAAAGTGGACGGATACCAAGAAGAATGGGCGGAACGGTTAAAAGAATATCTCCTTGCAAACTATCCAGCAGGCAGTGACAAGAAGATCAAGAGAGAAGAAATGATTAGTTTGATTTGAATTTACCCGAATTAGACAAAAAAGGCTGGTTCCAATGTAAAGGAACTAAGCCTTTTTTTATTTCTACATCAGTTAGACTGAATGGGTGGAACATTGACATGACGACATAGAGAGGTTAATAGAAAAAATTCACGCTTTTAACACATATTTTTCATAAATATCAAAGTATTTAAATTTAAAATCTACTTTGGGGTAATGGCATGTTTGCTGGTACTACCCTATGACAGCCAAACGATCAAAGGCGTTCATCTTTTCCCTCCTCTTCGTTTCTTATCAAATTTTCCGTTCCTTGCCCTCCCAGTACGGCTCCCTCAGCACCCGCCGAACCACATTACCAACGGCACTTTTTGGCAGGCTATCGACAAACTTCACTGACTGGGGGCATTTGTAGGAGGCAAGATGTTGACGGCAAAATTCAATTAGTTCCTCTTCAGTCGCCCGGCAACCCTCTTTCAGTACAACGAAGGCTTTGCCCACCTCTCCCCACTTGTCATGGGGAACGCCGACAACGGCTGCTTCCATGACAGCTGGATGCTGATACAAGATCCACGCTTACCGTTTGAGGGTAACAATGGAGCAATCTTTTCCCAAGCTTCATCCGTAATTTCGTATCGCCGTCTCATCATAGATGTCCCCTTACGAAATGTTATGTTAATTTTCATTTTAGAATGGAATCTTAGAATATTCACCAGACACGCCCTAGGCAGATGGCGGCAAAATCGGTCGATGCTCCATCTGTGTGACGTGAAAGTCGCTTGAATAACCGCTTCACATTGCGATGAAGCCTACGTTCCACCAGTAGTATCCTAGACACGGTGGTAAGGTAACAAACTGTCGAGAGCCTGCCGACAAAAATTCGTCCAAACCCTTCTGGTGCTGATGTAGGGATTCGAACCCCTGAAAAGAAGGTTATATCCAGACTAGACTAGAAAAACAGTCGACAAAAAGCTGTCCCAAAGTTTGCAAAAGGTACGCATCAGTAACGTCATGCAAAAGTTGAATGTGAAAGGACGGTCCCAAGCCGTAGTGGAGTTGGTAAGATTGGGCGAATTAAAGATATAGTCTGCATGTGACCCTGCCGCATTTACAAAGAAGGCAGGGGTTTTTTGTGTGGAGAAAAGGGCTGCCTGGATTAATGCCCTCAGTGCAACGTTTGACCAGGTAGACGGGTTGCAAATCAATGAAGATGAAGCCTAGGTCGTCGGCAGATCTTCAACTGGTACACAAAGGACGGGTGGGAGCGGATCACCAGCATTAAACCAAGGGTAAGAAAGAAGTAGCAAATGAGCTACGCTTGATTCAAAACTCCATTTATTGTGGGGACTTTATCTTAAATCAATATATCAAATCAAGATCGGCGGGTGTAAGAAACAAATCCGCAACCCTAGAGAGAAATGGCTGGTATTTACAAATCATCATGTGCCAATTGTCTCTCGGGAAACGTGGGTAAAGGACTGAGAGTATACTTCTTAATGATCTGGGGGAAATTAATACCAAAAATCATTATTTATACGTTTTACATAAGTAATTTTTAAGGAAAGAAGAGGTTATAATTAATGAACGAACAAAACGGTAAAAAATCAGTAACCTTTTATATAAATGATCGGGAATTTCAAGCGGAGCCTGGCCAAACTATTTTAGATGCGGCTACCGCTCAACAGTATACGATCCCAAGTATTTGTTACCATCCGGCGTTAGGTTCTATTCAAACGTGCGATACATGTCATGTAGAGGTAAATGGGCAATTGGTACGGGCTTGTACGACGCCCGTGACCGAAGGGATGAGAGTGGATACCTGTTCTAAGTGGGTAAAGGAAGCACAGTATGAAGCAATGAGTCGCATCTTGAAAAATCACGAACTTTATTGCACCGTTTGCGACAACAATAACGGTAATTGTGTCGTACATAACACAGCGGAATTATTGGAGATCGAGCACCAGAAATATAAGTTTGAAGCAAAGCCCTACCCCCCTGACAATTCCCATCCTTTTTACCGTTATGAACCGGATCAATGTATTTTATGTGGTCGTTGTGTGGAAGCTTGTCAGGATCTTCAAGTAAATGAAACACTTACCATTGACTGGAATCGGGATGTGCCTCGCGTTATCTGGGATAATGATGTACCTATTGACCAATCCTCGTGCGTGTCGTGTGGCCATTGCGTAACTGTTTGTCCCTGCAACGCTTTGATGGAAAAGTCGATGCTGGGCGAAGCTGGTTATCTTACTGGAATTCCTAAGGATATACTCGAACCGATGATTGATATTACAAAAGAAGTGGAGCCGGGATATAAAGAAATCTTTGCTATTTCGGAGATCGAAGCGTCCATGCGCAAATCGCGCATCAAGAAAACTAAAACGGTTTGTACCTATTGTGGGGTGGGATGCAGCTTTGAGATTTGGACAAAAGGCCGCCAAATTCTGAAAGTTGAACCTCAAGCGGATGCACCCGTAAACAACATTTCCACCTGCGTCAAAGGAAAATTCGGATGGGATTTCGTCAATAGCGAAGATAGACTGACAAAGCCCTTGATTCGTAAAGGAGATGCGTTTGTCGAAGCTACGTGGGAAGAGGCGTTGAACTTAGTCGCGACGAGATTGCAAGGAATTAAAGATAAATATGGTGCAGACTCGATCGGTTTTATTGCCTCATCCAAGTGCACAAATGAAGAAAATTACCTGTTCCAAAAACTGGCTCGGGCTGTCTTTGGAACAAATAATGTGGACAATTGTTCCCGTTATTGTCAATCACCGGCTACGATGGGGTTAATGAGGACGGTAGGTATTGGGGGCGATACCGGAACGATTGAAGATCTACAAAAAGCTGATTTGGTCTTGATTGTGGGGGCTAATGCTGCAGAATCCCATCCTGTTTTGGCGACGCGCATTAAACGGGCCCATAAGCTTCATGGGAAAAAGTTGGCTGTTATTGATTTGAGAAAACATGAATTAGCCGAACGAGCCGATTTGTATCTGCATCCCAACCCCGGTACGGATTTGATCCTGTTATCGGCGATTACCAAATATATCATCGATCAGGATTGGTATGATAAGTCCTTCATCCAACAACGAGTCAATGGATTTGAAAAATACGTAAAATCACTCGAGAAATTCACATTATCTTACGCCGAAGAAAAAACCGGAATCACACAAAAAGAAATTGTCCAACTGGCTACAATGATCCATGAGGCCAAATCTATGTGCATATGTTGGGCGATGGGAGTAACTCAGCATCTGGGCGGAACGGATACGAGTACCGCGATTTCGAACCTTCTCCTTGTAACGGGGAATTACGGTAGACCGGGAACGGGCGCTTATCCCCTGCGCGGCCATAATAATGTGCAAGGAGCTTGTGACTTTGGTACAATGCCGGCTTGGTTCCCCGGTTACGAACCTGTAGAACATGATGAGGTCAGAGCCCGTTATGAAAAGGCATGGGGAGTGACTTTGCCCAAAAAACCGGGTTTCAATAACCATCAGATGGTAGAGGGGATAAATAAAGGAAAAATTAAGGCGATGTACTTGTTTGGAGAAGATATGGCGCTTGTTGATTCCAACTCCAATCATGTGGAGGCATCTTTTGAGAAGCTTGAATTTTTTGTGGTGCAGGATATCTTTTTTTCTCGAACCGCCCAATATGCGGATGTCGTTTTACCTGCATCCCCCAGTTTAGAGAAAGAGGGGACCTTCACCAATACTGAACGGAGAATACAACGGCTGTACCGTGTTTTGGATCCTTTGGGCGAGTCCAGACCGGATTGGGAAATTATCCAGATGGTCGCCAATAAACTCGGTGCCGGTTGGAACTATCAACACCCAAGTGAAATTATGGAGGAAGCCGCAAGTCTGGCTCCCATATTTGCGGGTGTTTCTTACGAACGCTTAGAAGGTTGGAACAGTCAACTTTGGCCCGTACGGCCAGACGGAACGGATACGCCGCTTTTGTTTACGGAGCGCTTTGGATTTCCGGACGGAAAGGCCCGGCTGTATCCCGTTGATTGGACTTCACCATTTGAACCTGGAACCGAATATAATGTTCATTTAAACAATGGACGGTTGCTTGAACATTTTCATGAAGGAAACATGACCTACCGTTCAAAAGGAATCACGCACAAAGTACCAAACCCATGGGTTGAAATTTCCCCGGAGTTAGCCAAAGAACGAGGGATAAAGGATGGATCACTCGTCCGATTAACGTCGCCTTATGGGGAAGTGGAAGTCCGGGCGCTGGTGACAAATAATGTAGCGAAGAACGAGATCTATTTAACCATGAACACGAGAGATGAAAACAAAGCAGTCAACCGTTTAACGAGTAGTTATTTCGACAAATATACACATACACCCAATTATAAGGAAATGGGAGTAAAATTGGAGGTTATTGAGGCAGAAGGACAATCTCCCCTTCCCAAGGTGAACCATCGATTTGGGAACAGACAACCCCAAATTGGCGTAAGGGTAGAGGAGAAGTGGAACCGACCTGATTTTGTGCCGATCGCCGAACTGTTCAAAGGGGGGCAGTCCCATGGCAAAACCAATTCGTGAAATTAAACCAGTGGAACCGACACCAGAGGAATTACAGTCTCAGGCTTTGATGAAGATCATTGAGTCATTAGCTGACAGCAGGGAAGCCATCATTGACATGTTGGAAATTGCCCGTTACCTGCAGGAGATGGGGATTTTAGCGGCGGTTAAAGCCTTGCTTGAGCAACGGCATGAAGTGGGTTTGATTGTAGTTGAACAGCTTAATCAACCCAAGATGCACCATATCCTGAAAAACGCCATCACACTGATGGAGTTGCTTGGTAAAATCCAACCGGAACAGTTGCAAAGGTTATTGAATGGACTTTTCCGCGGCCTGGAATCAGCTAAACAGAAAAACTTGAATGGGAAAATACCGAGTTTATGGGATTTGGCCAAGTACATTCGTGATCCAGACGTTCGGATTTCAATCGCTTCGATGATGGCTTTGTTGCAGGGGGTGGGCGAATCATTGAGAAATGATTCAGGCCAAACTCACCAAAAGGAGGTTGTCGATGAAAAAAGAAACAATAAAGATCAAGGGAATGAAAAACAAAGAAGATCTTGAAAAAGTGTTGGCAGGTCTTCAGGATGTGTGGGGGGTTCGCCAAGTCGATATTGACCTTTCAAGAGGGGAAGCCGTTCTCTCTTTTAACGAGAAATCGGCCTCATTGCATGATTTCAAACAAGCTGTAATTAATACTGGGTTTCAAGTGGAGGGTGAGCATGAAAATTTGTGAAGTGTGTGGTGCAGAAGAACAGTTCCCGGGTGAAGAAGAAAATGATGAAATTCTCCTCGGTCTTTGTGATCAATGCATGAATGATTTTAAGCAAGGGTTGGAAACGGATTAAAATGTCGCCACATGTCTGAGTCTGTTGACAAACTAGGAAGGTCAACAGACTTTTTTTGGGTGAAGAAATATAAAAATTAAAGAAAATGTTTCTATGTTCGTTCAACCTGAGATTTGCGTAAAAACCCCTATAGGGGTAATACCACATGCCCGTCAAGCTAAGAAAAAAGTGCAATCCTAGCCTTCTTAAAATACATTGTGAAGCAAGTAGATGGGCCCATTTTGTTCACGACTCCCTTGCGGCATCAATGAAAAAACGACGGGTAATACGACCTTGGTCGGTTCAGGTTTAACAAAAGAAAGTTCTGACGTGGAAAATGCGGTAAAAGGAGCACCTTGCATCGACTACAGCAGTCGGGAGACGACCATTTGGGAGGCGGGATGGAAAAGTCGAGATTTGGATTGGGAAAGAGCGAACGGCTTGCCACGAGAAGGTTTCCCGATCCAAACTGTCGTTCATTGCCCAAACCAATACGCTGGTCTTACTTATGCACAAGGACTTTCAGTCCCTCGCCTCCGCGCATGGTAGATTCCGGAGGTGGAGGTACGCTCTCTCGACGTATATGAGCGCTTGATGGAGGTGAACTCATAATGGAGCTTCCGCAGGTGCGCCTTCGACGGGAAGAGTTGGGGCTTCATTGTACCTCCGAACTCTCGAATGCGCAGCTTACGTGCATCCAAAGGGTTTTTTTCCGCTTTTTGATCATTATCGTATGGTCTATTCATGCCTCATATCAAGTCGGCAAAATTCGTTCTGGGTGGGTATAAATGTTGCCTTGCTGACGGCGTATGAAGCCGACCGTCGTGATTCCCAATTCGTCCGCCAGGTTAAGAGCCAGATCGGTGGGAGCTGATTTGGAAAGGAGGATGCCGACCCCCATTTTGGCGACTTTGAGCAAGACTTCAGAAGAGATGCGTCCGCTGAAGGCAATCAGTTTATCAGATAATGGAAAAGGATGGCGCAACCAAAATCCATATAGCTTGTCCAATGTATTATGACGGCCGATATCCGTGCGAAGAGCGATAATTTTCCCCTGTTCGCACAGGGCGGCATTGTGGACACCGCCGGTCTGGCGGAAAGAGGATGATTTTTCCTGCAACATTTCCATCAGGCGATAGCATTCGGAAATGGATATCTTTGCCTGGCTTGTCACGGTTTTGGCTGTTTTGGCGTCATTATAAAAATAGAAGGATTGCCTGCTTTTGCCGCAACAGGAACCGAGCCATCGTTTGGAATAATATTCTTTTGATAGCGTTTGGGGATTTGCCGTTTCCACATAAGCAAAGCCTCTTTTTTGATCAACCTCGAGAGACTTTACTTCCGCGGCGGAACGGATTGCGCCTTCCGCGGCGAGAAAGCCAAGAACCAGCTCCTCCAAGTCGGAGGGACTACAAACGATGGTGGCAAATTCTTCCCCATTGAGCATGATAGTAAGCGGGTACTCGACGGCAACCTCATCTTCCGTATGGTGAACGACGGAATCTTGGCATTTGATGACCCGTTGGCGGGTGGAGATGAGCACGATTGATCCCTCGCTTTCGTGAAAACGATGACATTGGTTGAGATGAGTTCATTTTCGTTCTGTAAGAAATTATTATAGCATATTATGTAAAATAAGGAAACAAAGGTCGAGTTACAAGAGACTTAGCTATGTAAGGATTCAAGATATGTGGAAAAACAGAAGTATTACCACGCCCCTCAGCTGAGTTTTGAAGGATGGAAAGGTTTTTGAAAACAAGTGGCCTTTGCCGCCGCAGGGTCAGCGGAAGCGCCTGGGATCAGAGAGCAGGGAAAACGAGTATGGGTATGTATGTTAAGACATTTTGAACCAAGTTCTAAATTCAAAAAGCCGGAGGCAATCGGAGAAGAGTTTGGTATTATCCCCTAAAGGTTGACTGTGTGAAAAAAGCCCATCTGGTAAAATGGACACACAGACGACCGGAGGGGATTTTTTATGGCTATTAAGGGTCAAAAATTTCGTAATTATACACTTGAATTCAAATTGAAGGCAGTTCGACTTTATCTGGAGGAAGAACTTAGTTACCAATCTGTCGCAGATCAGATGGGAGTTCCCTCAAGCACACAAATCAAGCAATGGGTTAAAAAGTATAAGAACGGAGAATCTCTGGGGGATAAACGTCAGATTAGTTTGTGCAAGAAAGCACGGAGAAACGGTCGACCAAAAACCAAATTTGCAAGCATTGAGGAAGAATTGGCCTATCTGAAAGCAGAGGTGGAGTACCTAAAAAAGCAGTATCCCAATCTTCACGGAAAGGAGTAGTTACAAAAAAGGCTCGTTTCGAAATCCTTGAATCATTACGCGGCAAATATAGATTGACGTGTCTATTAGAGATCGCCGAGGTCTCGCGAGCTGGTTACTACAAGTGGCGAAAGGCTCGTGAGCGGGCCAGCCACCACGCTCAACAGGAACACATCTTAAAAGATCATATCATGGCCATTCATCGTCTTCACCCCTACTACGGCTATTTACGGATGACAGTTGCTCTCCGAAAGGAAGGTTTCCTTGTCAATCACAAACGCGTTTATCGACTAATGAAGGAGCTGGGAATCCGTTCTGTGATCCGTAAAAAGAGGCGTTTCTTTGGAAAGCAGCAGTCTGTTGTATTTCCAAACCGTTTGAATCGAAAGTTCAGCGCAGCAGCGCTGAACAAGAAATGGGTGACGGATGTTACTTATCTGCCGATCAACGGTGGCTTCGTATATCTATCTGCGATTCAGGATTTATACAATAATGAAATCATCGCTTATCACGTCTCGAAACGGAATGATCTGTCATTGGTCATGAAAACATTGGAGAAAGCATGTGAAAACAGAGAAGTGGTGAAAACCCTGATTCATTCAGATCAAGGTTTCCAGTACACTTCCCGGCAGTATAGCAAGAAACTCGAGCAACTAGGAATGGTTGGGAGCCATTCGCGTAAAGGGAACTGCCTAGATAATGCTTGTATCGAATCGTTCTTTTCCCATCTTAAGTCGGAGATGTTACTCCTTCAATGTCCGGAAACCCTTGATGAGTTGTATCAAGCTATTGATCAGTACATTACGTTCTATAACCATGAATGCTCCCAAAAGCGACTTGGCGATCGTTCCCCGGTCGAATACCGGGAAGCGATCGCCGCATAAATACTCGGGCTTTATTTACATAGTCTACTTGCAGGGTTAATACCAGTTCCGTGTGTCCGGCTTTTTTTTAACCGCCGATATAGGACATTTCAATTTTTTTGGCGCGTTTGTCGGTAGGTTGGTGTGAGCGTTTCTCTGAGTAACGGTCTTGGCGCTCTTGCCAGATTTTCCGGATGAAGGCTTCGATTTTTTCATCCGAAGCAGCTGAACGAAGGTAGTCGCGAAGATTATGCCCGGCAGTGGCGAACAGGCACGTGTAAAGAAAGCCGTCCGACGACAGGCGCAAGCGGGTACAGGTGGAACAAAACGGTTCCGTGATGGAAGGAATGATACCGAACTCCGCCTGGGATCCTTGATAGTGAAAACGGGTGGCCACTTCACCCAAGGTGTGGAGTTTTTCTTCGGCCACCGGCATTTCGGCCTGAATGCGGTTTAGAATCTCTTGTTTGGAAACGACTTGTTTCGGGTCCCAGTCATTGCTGTTTCCGACATCCATATATTCGATAAAGCGAACTATATGTCCTTGTTCGCGGAAATGGCGGGCAACTTTTACGATCTCGTGATCGTTGATCCCTTTGATCACGACCATATTGATTTTCACTTGGAGTCCCGCTTTTGCCGCCGCTTCGATTCCTTCCAGGACCTGACTGACTTTATATTTGCGCGAATTGAGCAAGGAAAAGGTTCGGTCATCAAGGGTATCGAGACTAACGTTGACCCGCTTGAGTCCGGCTTGTTTCAGGTCATAGGCATATCGTTTCAAATAAATGCCATTAGTGGTCAGCGCAATGTCTTCAATGGCGTCGATGGAGGAGATCATGCGAATAAGTTTCGAGAGCTCCCGTCTTAGCAGAGGTTCGCCCCCGGTGATACGGACTTTGTTCACGCCCAACCTGGCAAAAATACGAACCAGCCGCTCGATTTCCTCATAGCGGAGCAACTGGGAAGCCGGTAAAAAGGCATGATAGGGACCGAACAGTTCTTCCGGCATGCAGTACCGGCAACGGAAGTTGCAACGGTCCGTCACGGAGATACGTAAATCCCGCAAGGGACGTCCTAGGGAATCCAAAATGGGTTTCATTGAAAAAATCCCCTTTCGCTTGGGTTGTTTAGCCACCGCTGACAAACGGGATCAGCGCCACCTCATCTTCCGCCTGCACCTGTGTATTTTCGCCTGCATACTCGCGGTTGACCGCAATCATGCAGGTTCGAATCAAGTAGCTATATTCCGGATAACGTTCCACCAACAGCTGGCGCAGTTCAGAGACAGACAAACTCTCGTCTGTGGGAACTTCCACCCATCTCCCCAACTTTTCGCCAATGTTGGCAAAACAGAGGATACAGAGTTTTCCGCTCATGCCGATCCCCCTTTTTGCGCGGTTGGATGGTCCACCCAATATGAACCGTCTTCACCAACTTCTTTTTTCCAGATGGGAACCGTCGCTTTAATTTTTTCAATGGCATAACGGCAACCTTTGAAGGCGGCGTCACGGTGCGGGGCGGAAACGGCGATGGCGACCGCAACATCACCGATTTCCAACCGTCCCACCCGGTGAACAATCGCGACCTTGGTGCAGGCAAATTTTTCGGTTACTTCATTGCCGAGTTGTCGCAAAAGTTTTTCGGCCATCTCATGATACGCTTCGTACTCCAGATAGAGCGTCCTTCTTTCTCCGGTCAGTTCGCGCACCGTTCCCATGAACGTGCTGATGGCTCCGCAATTTCGGTCTTTGACCCAATCGATTAAAGGGGTGAGCTCAATTTTTTCATGAGTCACCGCAAAGTTTTTCATTGTGATCAACTCCCATCGTTTTAAGCAAAAATTCCAGCAAACCTTCGACCTGTTGCGTCGTCCAAACTGGATAGGGAAGTGACGGGGGTGAAAACCGGGAAAGAATCGCCACGATGTTTGAAACCTGGTGAATCAACTCGAGCTCTGCTTCGTTTTTGAGTAAAACGACTTTAGGGTATGGCTCCCGTTTAAACCCTTCCACCAAAACGATATCCATGTCTGACATGGCGGCGATCAGCATCTCGAGCGTAGTGGGTTGTCGGCGAATCCAAGCGGTTTTTTGCCGGGAGGTAATGGCAATGGTATGCGCGCCCGCTTGGCTGTGTTTCCATGTGTCCGTTCCGGGGTGATCGAGCGTGAAATCATGCGCGCCGTCATGTTTGATGGTTCCGACGCGAAGGTCGAACCGGGAGAGTTCTGAGATTAAACGGCAAACGAGTGCAGTTTTACCTGAATTTTTGTAGCCGACGATTTGCAAAACTTTTGGGCGCACATCATCACTCCCATTTTTTCAACATGATCGCCCGAACCAAATCCCCTTTTTGTACCCCACGGCCTCCGGAAGGCACGATGATGAGGCAGTTGGCATCCCGGATCGTTAAAGTGATGCTGGACTTCTCCATTCCGGCGGGCCGGACGAACACTTTGCCTTCTTTGATTGAATAGATACCGCGGACAAATCGTTCAAAGGGTGAAGGTTTGTGAAAGTTTTCTGCCATGATAGCGGTAAAGACAGACAGATCGGGAGGGGTTTTGCCCATCATTCCTAACAAAACCGGACGGACGAACAATTCAAATCCGACAAAGCAAGCCCCGGGGTTTCCGGACAGGGCAAACAGGAATTTGTTTTTGAAAACACCAACGGTGGTGGGGCTCCCGGGACGCATCGCCAATTTGTTAAAAAGCATTTGTCCGTCCCAACGTGAAAAGAAATCGACCAGAATGTCATAATCGCCTACGGATACGCCACCAGTCGTAATGACCAGATCATACACTTCCATCGCCTGTAAAATGGCAGTACGCGCCTTTTCCGCATCATCCGGCAAAATTCCCTTAAGATGGGGGAGCGCGCCGGCATCCATCACTTGGCTGTACAGCATGAAACCGTTGCTGTTACGGATTTTACCCGGCTCTAACGGGGCCGACACATCGAGCAATTCAGACCCTGTGGCGAATATGGCTACAGTGGGCTGCTTGAAGACCTCTACCTCCGCGTGACCAAATGTGGCGAGGAGTGCCATTTCACCTGCGCCGATTTTTCTTCCTTTTTCCAACAGCAGAGTGCCTTGGGTTACTTCTTCTCCGATAGAGGCAATGTTGCTGCCGGGACTGACTTCTCTTTGCACACCGACATAGGTTTTTCCCTCTTTGTCAATGGTTTGTGTCATTTCCAACATGACAACAGCATCTGCACCGTCTGGAACGGCGGCGCCAGTCATAATACGGGAGGCCGTACCCGGACGCGTCTCATGTTTGGGAACATGACCACAAGGGATGGATTCCAGCACTTCAAGCCAAACAGGTTTTTCTTTACTGGCTCCTTTGGTTGAGGAGGTTTGAACGGCATAACCGTCCATACCAGAGCGACGGAAAGGGGGTAGATGGGTATTCGCGCGAATTTCTTCGGCCAAATGGCGCCCGTGACTTTTAAACAGTGGGACCCTTTCGGTGTTTTTGACGCGAATGTGTGGCATGATCCGCTTTCGAGCCTCTGCCACTTTGATGATTTCTCGTTGAAAACTCATGGATTTCCCTCCCGTTTCGTTTCAGTGCTGTGGATCTTCGGAAATTAGCGCCAAAGCGTGGGGCAAAATATCTTCAATCACCGCAAAACATTGTTCCACTCCTTTGGGACTCCCGGGAAGATTGATAATCAATGTTTGATTGCGGATGCCGGCAACCGCGCGGGACAAGATAGCATATTTCGTAAACTTGAGCGTGGCCGCGCGCATCGCTTCACATAGCCCGGGAGCTTCTTTGTCAATAACGGATTTCGTGGCTTCGGGGGTGACATCACGCGGGGCAAAACCGGTTCCGCCCGTGGTGAGGATCAGGTGGCACCCTGTTTTGTCGGCCAGCGTTTTGAGCGTTTCTTCAATTTGGTCCTGTTCGTCGGGGATGATTCGATATGCGACGATATCCCATTTTGGGCACAATCTTTTGAGCAACTCCCCACTGGCATCTTCTTGTTCACCTTTGGCAGAACGATCACTGACTGTGACAATTCCCACTTTCACATGCATCCTTTGTCCTCCTTCTGTCCGTCAAAACGAAAATGGCCGCTTTTGCCTCCGCTTTTTTCTGCCAAATATGTTGGCCCGATGATCATGTTAGGGTCGATGGCTTTACACATGTCGTAGATGGTCAATGCTGCGAAACTCGCCGCTGTCAAAGCTTCCATTTCGACTCCGGTGACGCCGACCGTTTTGACCGTCGCTGTAATTTCGATTGTATCATTACTGACGGTGGAAAAGTGCAGGTCTACCCCTGTGGTGAAAATGGGATGGCACATCGGGATCAACTGGGCGGTTTTTTTGGCAGCCATGATCCCCGCCACTTGTGCAACGGCCAAAACATCACCTTTGGCCATTTTTCCTTGTTCGATCGCTTTTAGAGTATCCGGTTTCATGACGACTCTGCTTTTGGCGACCGCGATGCGTCGGGTCGGTTCTTTTTCAGAGACATCGACCATTTTGGCGCGCTGTTGTTCATTGAAGTGTGTTAGCATGATTTCCCTCCAAAAAAGAAAATGGTTCTTTCATACTCGAAAAACAAAAAGAGCTGATCCATAAAACGGCCTTGGCCTTGCCGTTTTATGTTTAATCACCTCTTGGACGTAGCGGTTTTTTTATTTTGTGGGGCATGACAGCCCCGGGGCCTTTTTATAAAATGGGACTGGAATAAATCTTTTAAAAGACACCATTTATACATTAACCCATAAATGAAAATAAAATCAATTTATTAGTGGCGATGTTGTTTTAATGGTTGACAAAGAAGTGGTTAAGAGCTCATTGTAAAGACCGTTGTGCCGCGGAACAAACGACCCACAAAAGGGAGTGCGGATCTTGGCCGATTCGATGGCCATGTACATCGCTGGCGGCAAAAGGCCACTTACTTTCAAAAATCTTTCCATCCCTATACAATATTTGGCTAAAGTTATTTCAAAACTCAGCTAAAGGGACGTGGTGCTTCTCTGTAGCGACCTTTGCTACAAAGGAGCCTGAAGCAAAGAGAACACTATGCCCCGATGAATAACCTTTATACCATCCTGTAATTGAAATAGGTTCTATCAATATTTGTAAAATTCGTCTTTGGTTGTTTGTTTCTAAAACTTTTTCACAATGCTTCTAGGGGTGGAAAAAATAGTCCATTGTAAGATTGTCATATGCTTGATATTTTGTTGCAGGATTGGCCGGGGGAAAACGGGGAAAGCAGTTAGGGGGTGAAGCAGTTTTGTTGACAGGGGTCATTTTGGCAGGCGGGCAAAACCGACGGATGAATGGACAGGTGAAAGCGTTGTTGCCGTTTGGCGGGGAGCCTCTCTTAAAGCGACAATTGCGGGAAATGAAACAGGTTTGTGAGGAGATTTGGGTGGTGACAAATCAGCCTGGGCGATTTGTTCCTTATGCAAAAGAGGGAATTCGGATTATCTCGGATGACTGGCCGGGTATGGGACCGCTCGGTGGTATGGCATCGGCTTTTTCAAAGGCCTCTTATCCCGATGTTTGGGTGGTCGGATGTGATATGCCTTTCATTTGCGGGCGAGTCGCACAGCGTTTGGTGGAGTGCCGGACAAGCCAATCAGTTGAGGCAGTTGTTCCCGTTGTGGAAGGGAAACGGCAACCACTTCATGCCGTATATGACAAGACCAGCGCGGAAATCATTCGCGAACTGCTTAAAAAAGGAGTGCGCCAGGTAAATGGCTTCTTGGAAGCGATCCGTTGCCGATACGTAGACGAAACTTTTTTTGCAAGGCAAGGACTTTCACTCCAGTTTGCGATGAACGTGAATACGCCGAAGGAATATGAACGGGCATTGAGGAGAATCGAAGAGCCTGAGAGATGAACCGAATGAACCAAGCCCCTTTCCCGAAAATTTCCGGAAAAGGGGCTTGGCTTGTTTTTGGTGAAAAACTGGCCATTCCTACCCCGAGGTTCCCCGCTATTGCCGTTTTTTTAGTTCCATTTGCTATTCATCTGGCCTTTTCCATTGTTTTTTTAGCCGCAGATTCCTTTCGTGATTTCCGTTTCTGCAAAACCGCCATATCCCATTTTAGTCGCGATGGTAGTTCCCACGTCTGGATTTCCCAAACTCTCAACTATGAATTTTATTTTCAAAAATAAAAACGGAAACCGCTATGTCTTCTTCCACTTTAATATCTGAAAAGAGATAAATAAGCTTCGAACCAATCAATTTCTCCAATTCTTTATGGAAATTGGTGGTATATACTTCTTGAATCATTTTAGTTCGAGCCGTATGAACCATTTCTTTGCCCTCGGTCGTACGTGCAATAAATTTTTCTGTTGGTGTTAAATTCCCGTGTAGGATCGTAATGGCCATATTATTAACAAACGTGGTTTGGATTCGTTCGGGACCTTTTCCAAATAAATCCTTCCGTACTTTTCGAATGATTTCATTGAACGCTCCTTCTTTCTTCATCTCCATCATTCTCCTAAACTGAATTTGGATCTTTATTTTATTGCACAAAATCATTATACTAAAGAATTAAAACTGGGAATTTAGGATTGTGAGCGAGTGAGCGAGATTCCTCCCCATTTCAATGGGGTAGATAAAAGCGAGCGTTGCTCGGTATACCCCTTGCGGGGATGCTCTTAGAGCAACAATTTTTTGTATAATCCAATCATGAAGTGCGAAAACACGTAAAACTAAACAGAAACAGGCATGGGACGTGCCTTTGTGGAGAGAACGGCGTGAGTCGCCTCGATGAAGCGAGAAGCTCGCCATTTCAATGGCGATGTAGTTCACCATTCCGCAATATTGAAATGATTTTCGATACAGAGTTATAATCATTCTGTAAATATTTCAAGGCAGTAACGCGCAAGTATTGAGTTCTGCTTGCCGTTAATGTCTCTAATTTTGAGGCTGGCGGATTGGTAAATAAGTATAAATATGCTTATTTACTACTCCACCATGAACATATGGATGCCGAATAGGGCATGCGTCTGTTCGTGGTGGAGTTTTTTATTTTAAAAAAGGAGTATCAACCATGAGTAATAACTTCATTCCGATTACCATAGACGGAAAAAAATACGAAGTCAAAGCGGGTTCAACCATTCTTGAGGTGATCAATCAAAACGGTATCCCGCATCCGCAAGTATGTTATGTACCTGAAGTAGACCCCATTCAAACGTGCGATACCTGTATCGTGGAAGTGGATGGGAAGTTGGTAAGATCCTGTTCAACCAAAGTAGCTCCCGGAATGAATATTCAATTATCTTCCGAACGCGCCAAGGCAGCACAAACTGAAGCGATGGACAGACTTTTGGAAAATCACCTTCTCTACTGCACCGTGTGCGATAATAACAATGGAAATTGCAAGTTGCACAATACAGCGATGTTGATGGGAATCGAACACCAAAAATATCCGTATAAACCTAAGGCCGGTCCAGATGAAGTGGATATGTCACACCCATTTTACCGTTACGATCCCAATCAATGTATTGCGTGTGGTCAATGTGTGGAAGTGTGTCAAAACCTTCAGGTCAACGAGACCCTGTCCATTGATTGGGAGGCAGATCGTCCACGTGTTATTTGGGATGATGGAGTGGCAATCAACGATTCTTCCTGCGTAAGTTGCGGACAATGTGTGACGGTTTGTCCATGTAATGCGTTAATGGAAAAATCCATGCTGGGCGAAGCCGGATTTATGACCGGAATCGACAAAGATCTGTTAAATCCCATGATTGACTTGGTTAAAAAAGTCGAACCCGGGTATAGCAGTATTTTTGCGATTTCGGAAATGGAAGCCGCGATGCGCGAGACACGAATCAAGAAAACGAAAACCGTTTGTACGTTCTGCGGCGTAGGTTGCTCTTTTGAAGTATGGACCAAAGGGCGTAAAATCTTAAAAATTCAACCCACCTCCGATGGGCCGGTAAATGGAATTTCGACTTGTGTCAAAGGAAAATTCGGATGGGATTTCGCCAATAGCGAAGAACGCTTAACAAAACCTTTAATTCGCAAAGGCGATGCATTTGTGGAATCAACTTGGGAAGAAGCATTAAAGTTGATTGCAAGTAAATTAGGTTCTATTAAAGAAACCTATAGTGGAAATGCGATTGGATTCATTTCCTCCTCTAAGATTACCAATGAGGAAAACTATTTAATGCAAAAATTGGCTCGGCAGGTGTTCCAAACCAATAACGTGGATAACTGTTCCCGTTACTGTCAATCCCCTGCCACTGACGGTTTACTTCGTACAGTTGGAATGGGTGGGGATTCAGGAACCATTAAGGATATCGCTTCAGCTGGTCTTGTGATTATCGTTGGGGCAAACCCTACCGAAGGTCATCCTGTTTTGGCTACACGCATCAAACGTGCGCATAAGTTGCATGGTCAAAAATTGATCGTTGCTGACCTACGCAAACATGAACTGGCAGAACGTTCCGATCTGTTTATCAGTCCGAAACAAGGGACAGATCAGGTATGGCTCTATGCGGTAGCCAAATACATCATTGATCAAGGCTGGCATGATGAACAATTTATTAAACAACGGGTCCACTACTTCGAAGAGTTCAAGAAAGTCCTTGAAAAATACACATTGGAATATGCCGAAGAGGTAACAGGTGTTTCAAAAGAAAAATTAATTCAAATTGCCACCATGATTCATGAAACGGATGGAACTTGCATTCTTTGGGGAATGGGCGTGACCCAAAACACGGGTGGAAGTGATACATCTGCAGCCATTTCGAACCTCCTTCTTCTGACAGGTAACTATGGGCGTCCAGGTACCGGAGCTTATCCGCTTCGCGGCCATAATAATGTGCAAGGTGCTTGTGATATGGGGACCTTGCCTGGATGGTTGCCAGGATACCAGCATGTGACCGACGAGGTGGCTCGTGCAAAATTCGAAAAAGCATACGGTGTACCTATTTCGGAAAAACCGGGATGGGATAATATTGAAATGCTTCGTGCGATTGAGGAAGGCAAATTAAAAGCCATGTATATCGTGGGAGAAGATATGGCATTGGTTGATTCTAATGCCAACCATGTGCATGATCTTCTAAGTCAATTAGACTTTTTGATTGTCCAAGACATCTTCTTGACTAAAACGGCTCAGTTTGCCGATGTGGTCTTACCTGCTTCGCCAAGCCTGGAGAAAGAAGGAACCTTCACCAATACCGAGCGTCGTATTCAACGCTTGTATCAAGCATTAGAGCCACTTGGGGATTCGAAACCGGACTGGTGGATTATCCAGGAGATTGCGAAACGATTGGGTGCGGATTGGAACTATGCAAGCCCAAAAGAAATCATGGATGAAATTGTTAGCCTTGTTCCGCTCTATTCTCAAGCGACATATGACCGCTTGGAAGGATGGAATAGCTTATGTTGGGGAAGTGATGACGGAGCGGATACTCCGCTTCTCTATACCGAACGTTTTAATTTTCCGGATGGAAAAGCCCGTTTCGCTCTATCGGATTGGATTCCTCCTTATGAAGTCCCTGAAGAATACGATTTATTAATTAACAACGGGCGTTTATTGGAACACTTCCATGAAGGAAACCTGACTAACAAATCCAAGGGAATTCAATCAAAGATGCCGGGCGTATTCGTCGAGGTTTCGCCTGAGTTGGCAAAAGAACGAAAAGTGAAAGATGGATCCTTGGTCCGTTTGGAATCTCCATTTGGGGCGATTAAAGCACGCGTTCTAGTAACTGATCGGGTCAAAGGAAAAGAATTATATCTTCCGATGCACTCGGTCAGTTATGAAAGTGCAATTAACCTTCTCACTGGTTCTGCGACGGATCATCGTACCCATACACCGGCGTATAAACAGACCCGTGTACGCATGCAAGTGTTAGATGTCGAAGGATCTATTCCGCTCCCTCTTACCAACCCAAGATATAAAAAACGTCATCCACAAAATGGGGTTGAAGTGGAACGAAAATGGAAACGTCCTGATTATGTATCCTTAGTGGATAAAGCGTAAGGAGGTGGGAATCATGGCTAATCCCATTTCGGTTATCAAAAAACGCGTTCTCTCGGAAGAAGAAAAAAAACAGCAATCGCTAAACCAGCTGAAAGCTGATCTAGCGGAAAATGAGACTGCGCTCAAGAAGACTTTAGAACTTGTTCGGGAATTACATGACAGCGGAATTCTCGAAGCAGTACAAGCCATACTGAAAGCAAAAGAAGAAATTGCGAAAATCACGGTCAGTCAATTGACACGAAAGCCGGTAATTAACATAATCAATAATCTTATGGGAGCAGCTGGAACCTTAGCGGAAATAGACCCTGAACTTACCCAAAAATTATTAAAAAGCGTTGCTTCCGGTATGGAAGAAGCAGGGGAACATTTACAAAAGAATAAAAAAGTCGGGATCTTTGATCTTGTTAAAGTGTTGAGTGATCCGGACATCAATCGTGCCATCAGTTTTAGCATTCATTTTCTTAAAGGAATGGGCAAAGGGTTAAAAGGTAGATAGAGTATCACAGGCCGCCAAGACGACGGCGGGCTTACCGGCTTTGGCTTGGATGGTACGGATTGGTTGGAGCCACTATGTTCTGTACCAACCGGTAGGTACAGATTGATTGTTATACAGGTTGGGATAGCTAGGAGGAATTACTATGCCTAAAAATATCGAAAGAATTACTGCTGTTTCTCAAGGCATGCAAACAAAAGCACGTTCAAAAAATCATGAGATTATTATAGACGAACCTCCTGTGATGGGTGGCCAAGATACCGGGCCGAATCCGCTTGGCACCCTGTTAAGTGCACTGGCCGGATGCGAGAATGTGATTGCAAATATGGTTGCCAAAGAAATGAACTTTGATCTGCAAGGCATCGAATTTGATATCCGTGGTGAATTTGACCCAGCTGGGCTAATGGGAGATCCGAATGTTCGCCCATACTTTGAAAGAGTAACGATTCATGCCAAAGTAAAAACAAGCGAACCTGAAGAACGAATCAAAGAACTACAGGAAAAAACCGATTTGCGTTGCCCGGTTTACACCACACTTAAAGCAGCGGGCGTGGAAATGGTTCCAAATTGGGTTAAAGCTTAACGAACAGGAGTGCTTTCAATGGGTAAAAAAAACGTGAAGGTCATTGTTTTTGATGCATATGGAACATTGTTCGACGTTCATTCTGTCATACAAAAATGTGAGGAACTGTTTCCGACTCGCGGTCAACAAATCAGCGAGCTTTGGCGAACAAAGCAACTGGAGTATGCGTTCATCCAACATATTATCGGCCGTTACAGACCATTCGATGAAATTACAAAAAATAGTCTTCGATTTGCGTGCGAGCAATTAGGAGTGGCGCTCGCGGAGAATCAGGAGAAGGAATTACTAAGATCCTATTTAACCCTGTCTCCCTATGAAGAGGTACCGAACGCACTCAAAAAGTTAGCAAACCGCTATCAGCTGGCCATTTTGACTAATGGAACACTGAACATGATCCAACCATTAGTTGAATATCATCATCTCAATCCCTATTTTAGCGAACTGATGAGTGTAGATGGTGTGAAACAGTATAAACCTTCGCCAGCGGCTTATGCGTATGCTCTTGACCGGTTACAATGCGAACGCGAAGACATTTTATTCCTTTCATCGAATACATGGGACATTACAGGCGCATCCAGCTTTGGGTTCCAAACAGCATGGGTCAACCGGAAAAAAGTGGTGTTTGATCGTATGGGTCAGCAACCGGACCATATTATTTATAATTTAAATGAATTAATCAGGATCGTTTGATCTAAAATGGGCCGTTTTTTCTTTTGAAAATAGCTTGTGATTGAAACAAAAACCCGGGCGATTCGTCCGGGTGTTGTTTTCCTATAGGGGACTGATCCATTTTCAAATCTTATCTGGATAGTATTCATCCATGCAATGATAAGAGAGGTTAAACAAATGACGATACAACCAAGATTTCGAGGCTCATCCAGAATGATGTGTCCAACAAGTAAAGAAACAAATCGAGTACATTCAAGCTAAACCTCGCATTCATGGGCCAAAGAAAGTGTTAGTGATTGGAACATCTAAAGGATTTGGGTTAGCATCTCGTATCGTTTCGACTTTTGGTGCAGGGGCAGATACCATAGGTGTATTTTCCGGAAAAGCCAGTAAAGGCAAACGGACTGCTTCTATTGGTTGGTACAATACAGTAGCCTTTGAGCAGGCTGCAACGAAAGCGGGTTATTATGCCAAAAGTGTCCATGGAGATGCGTTTTCAAATGAAGTAAAAGATCAAGTGATTGAATTGATCAAACAGAAAGTGGATCTGGTTATTTACAGCCTGGCAGCTTCAAGGCGTATCGATCCTGAAACAGGGGAAGTTTTTCAATCGGTTTTAAAACCTATTGGGGAGGCGTTCTACTCTAAAACAGTAGATTTTCATACCGGAGAAGTATCAAAGGTAATGGTTGAGCCTGCCACAGAACAAGAAATCGATCAAACGGTAAAAGTAATGGGAGGAGAAGATTGGAAGCGTGGATTTTGGCATTAAAAAAAGCAAATGTACTGGCTAAAGGAGCTATTACTGTTGCTTTTTCATACATTGGCCCTGAACTAATTCATCCTATCTATCGGGATGGGACGATCGGGAAAGCAAAAGATCATCTTGAACAAACCGCGAACGAACTTAGAAAAGATTTAGAAGATATCAGTGGGCAAGTTTTTGTTTTTGTCAATAAAGCCGTGGTTACTCAATCCAGTTCTGCTATTCCTGTAGTTCCGCTTTATATATCTATCCTTTATAAAGTAATGAAAGAGAAAGGCTTACATGAAAGCTGTATTGAACACATAGATAGACTCTTTAGGGAAAAGCTTACACTGGATATCCGGTAGAGTTGGATCATAAAGGTCGTATACGTTTGGATGACGCGAACCGATGTACAGGAATCTGTTAAACAAATATGGGATCAGGTAAATACGGAAATATAAGAAGCATCACTGATTTAGAAGGATATCGAAAGGAGTTTTTTCAGATATTTGGTTTTGAACAAATCACTAACTAATTTTTAACATTTATTGTTAAAAATGAGATTTTTGCTTTTTGTATGTATTAGCGTGGTAAATCCGTGAAAAAAACTGCGGGACTCCTTTATGAAGGATAGCACTGGAATACGGCTTATATTACCGGCTTGATCACTGGTGTGGTACTTATCCCCTTGCTGGTTTTGGGATTCGTACGTGAAATTTTTCCTGCGGCGGCATTGTTGCAACTGGCATAGAACTAACTATGGGGATGCTTATGACTTGGTTAAAGAAGAATAGACTTACCCTCAGTCCAATGAGGGAACAAGATTGAACATTTTACTCTAAAACACACATTTGGCTCAAGAAGAAGTAAATTAAAACTTAATGAACCCCAAAAGTCCAGACATTTTAAGCCGCATTTGAGGTAAAACGTTGACGGAACTCCTTTGGAGACAGGTACCCCAACGCAGAGTGTGGCCGTTCTGCATTGTAGAACCGGATGTAGCGGTCGATGTCTTTTTTGGCTTCCAGGAAGGTGGTGTATTCCTGGAGCCATACGGTTTCCTCTTTCAGAGTCCGGAACCAGCGCTCGATGTACGCATCGGCATCGGGGTTGTTGTAGCCTGTACGCTCTTGCTTGATTCCGGCGTCTTGTAAAGCTTTGACATAACGGCGGCTGGTCATTTGGCATCCATTGTCACTGCGGATCGTCAGGCCACGGCCTTTGACCCCATGAGGAAAACGGTTTTCCAACGCCTGGTTGACAGCAGAAAGAAGCTCATCGGTTCGGCAGAACCGTGAGAAGGAATAGCCCACGATTTCTTTGTCATAGGCATCAATCACAGCAAACAAGTAGCCCCAGCCATCACGTCCACACCAAATCTTCGTCATATCCACTTGAAAATGCTGATTAGAGCCGGTGACCGGGATCCGGCCCGATTGCTTTTTTCTTTTCGCCGTTCCTCCTTTGGAACGGGTTAGCAAACCTAACTCTTTCATAATTCGGTAAACACGCTTGTGGTTAACACGAAGCTGATAGCGCTTGTACAGCCACACTCGGATTCGGCGGTACCCATTGGTCGGAAATTCTCCGCAAAGCTCTTGGATCTTCTGACGAAGCCCTGCTTCGTCAGAGCGTTCGTGCTTCTTGGGCTCATACTCCTTGAGCAGAGCATATCCGTAGGTGCGATTGATGCGAAGGGCAACCGTGATTTGTGGGACCGAATACCCCTCGCCGTGCAGGATCCGCACCAAATCCCTGGTCTTTACCTTCGGCCCCAGTTCGTCTTTTTTCGGAGAATCTC
>NZ_JAECVY010000024.1:0-25797 GCF_016055075.1 Thermoactinomyces sp. CICC 10522
CTCAGCAGTCCATTTTCGCCGCCCCATAAAAAACGACCCCTTTCTTGCTTCCTTCCATTATACTTTATCTTTCGTCTGGAAGCGTATGGGGTCATTATAGTTTTTATGGTGGGGTGAAGCCAGCCGATGTAAAAAAGATGTTCAAATGGGTGCATCACAAAACGGGTCGGTTTCGGGCAACTCAGTCGCTATTCAGTTAAAAACCAAATCCTCCGCCGATAAAGACGAAGATGGTAGCGATCACCAAGAGAAAGATTAAAAGACTTCTCCAACCGAATCCAAAACCGAAGCAGCTTCCGCCGAAACCACCAAAACAACTAAATCCCATTTTTCCACCTCCCAGATCAAAGTCTGTATATCCTATTCGCGGATAAAGAAAGGGAAAGTGCTTTTATCCTATCTGCATTAATCTTCTTAGGTCGTCTTTCTATCTTGACATGAATAATGTCTGAAAAGAAGTTCATCATACATACCAGTTGATTGAATAATTCTTGCTCAACAAAAGAGTCATCCTCTGGGTGGTTCTTTTGTTTATTGCGAGCAAAAAAACCATCCTTAAGGACGGCTGATGAACATCAAGGGGCTCATTAAAAATCTTTGTATCACCGTTACCGATGACCTAATTTCATCATATGATGTTTTCGACAAAAGGGGATAACAGCGCTTTTGAAAATAGGACTGGAAGCCAACCTTGTTCGTTAGGCCCAAGCCCTGTCATCATCCTCCACACTCAATATAATGAAGGGAAGATCATTCAGGAAAGGATGAGTAACTAATGGATCAACTAACGCCTTTTGATTCACATCTCTTCATTGTACTAAATAAAGGATTGAGTTATAGATCGCAGAGGATGGTGAGAAAGTGTACAACTTAAAAATATGTTCTGTAGTAGATGGGGAAAATCTTTATGAACGGTGGATTCCAAGTGAGATCATTCCAAGAGAAGAAGAGTATATTGGTATCTTTGAAAATGATGGGGCTTCTGTATTCAAAGTGATGAGAGTGCTCTATGCTTTTCATCCTGAAAAATCGCCAAAGGACCATTATGTAACGATTAAAGTACAACCCGTTAAGATCAATGACCAAGATGGGTTAAAAGTATCAACTAGCCATAAAGAGTTATTAAACAAATATAAGCAATTAGCACAAAAAACAAGAAAACAAAAAGTGAGTACCCAGTAGGGTGCTTTTTTAATAAAGACAAATCCGTGTAGCGCAACTACAACATCATTACCGATGACTATGTAGCTTGACCACATTTTGACCACATCCAGCCCAAAGATCCCTGATAGCATCATAAAGCGGCGTTTCCCTTGGTACTCTAGCGTTTTCTAATGCCATCTACTTACCTCAAGTGTGTGGTCAAAATGTGGTCAAACGGCCATTTTGGACCCGATTCCATTTCCTTACAAACGCGAAAACCCCCGGAATGCCGAGGGTTTGGTTGGTGGAGCATAGCGGGCTCGAACCGCTGACCTCTACACTGCCAGTGTAGCGCTCTCCCAGCTGAGCTAATGCCCCGCGATATGCATTTTTGCGTCGAATCGAACTGACAGTTATAAATATAACTCATCCGCATTTGAAAGTCAAGCATCTTTCCCCAAAAAATTTTTCTCTTTTTTAAGCAAGATCCGGGCTCAAAAAGCTGGCTTTTCCCGTTTATGGCTGTTCTCCAATAAATCTTCACGACGACTGTGAAAAAATTCAATTCTTATTCACATCTTTCTTCGTTCAACCATTATACAATCATTTAGTAAGGTCGTTAAATTGCTCTTTGACATATCATTTTTTGGAAATCACTTTGATTTTCGTCAGGGCTATGCTCTGTTTTTTTGTCAACTATTGTTCAAACTAACATTGAGGTGAACCTATATGCGCCGAATCCTCGCCATTGGGTCCTTTTTTCTCGGTATGAGCCTGTTCCTGTCAGGATGTACTACTGATCAAGCGGACCAAGTACATAATGAGCAACAAAAACATCCTTCTTCGGCTGAAACGAATCATCCTCAGGATCAAAAACAATATGCTTCCGGAAGCAAACAAAATGCGGATCAGCAAAAACCAAGCAAACCGGCCGTAACCAATCCGATTCCAAAATACGAGTTCACCCCGGTCAATCCGGATACATTGGACCAAAAACAATCTGAAGATCTGGCGCGCCTCAAGGATCAATCGGTGATCTTTAACAGTTCGCGCAAAATAAAAAAGGTCGCCCTGACATTTGATGACGGGCCTGATGATCAATACACCCCGCAAATTTTGGATATTCTAAAGGAAGAAAATGTGCATGCCACTTTTTTTGTCGTTGGAAAAATGGCTCACAAAAACCCTCAGATGTTAAAACGCATTGTGTCAGAGGGCCATATAATCGGAAACCATACATGGGATCATCCGCTGATTCCGAAGCTTACGCAAAAACAGCTGGAAAGTGAACTGGAACGGGCCGACCAAGAAATCTATAAAATCATCGGCTACAAGGTTCATTTTTTCCGTCCCCCCTATGAAGCGATCCATGGCGGAAAAGAACAAATCCTGGCCAAAGGTTACCAGATTATCGATTGGGACGTGGATACAGAAGATTGGAAAGCAGGGCGCACACCGGAAGGCATTTATCAAACGATCGTCAAAGAGGTGCAACCCGGGAGCATCATCCTGGAGCATTGCGCCGGAGGTGATCGCAGTGCAACCGTCAAATCGCTGCGAAAAACGATTCAATATCTGAAAAACCAAGGATATGAAATCGTCACTCTGGATCAACTGCTGCAAATTCCAGCCTATGAGAACACACCGACAAAAGAAAACACTCCTCCCGCAGACGGAAGAGTGTAATCCCGGCACTTCCCGCAAAAGGGGAGTGCTTTTTACTTTTTTTCCCCGGCTAAAAACTCCATCCGTTCATTTAAGCAATTGAGCAAAGCTTTCTGCCGGTCTCCATCCTCCTGTTCGTGCGCGATCAATTCGCCAAACCGAATCACGATTGTCTTCCCTTTAAAAAGATCTCCCAACCGCAGCGACTCCGGACCTTCATAAACCGCCGGGAGAATGGGCACTTTCGCCCGGTCGGCCAAGTACGCCGCCCCTCTTTTCAAAGGTACTGATTCCTTGGTCCGGGTACCGCTGGGGAAAATCCCCACCACTTCTCCTTTTTTAAGTAAGCGAATCGGCGTTTTCAGGGAACTGGGGCCGGGTTGATCCCGGTTGACGGGAAAGCTGTTCAATTTGCCCAAAAACCAGGCGACAAGCGGTATCTTGAACAATTCAATTTTTGCCATATAGTGAATCGGCCTCGGAATGGAAACACCGAGCGCAATAATATCCAACCAGCCCGTGTGGGTGCAGGCCAAGACAAAGCCTCCTTCGGCTGGAACGTTCTCTGCTCCCTCAACACGAATGCGATAGAAAATTTTTAAAATGGTTGTAGCAATGATTTTCGCAAATGAATACATGGCTCCTCCTTTATCCGGATGACACAAGTGACTTTTGTTCTTACTCTTACAGTAACAGGGATTCCCAATTATGCAAAGAGGTAAATCAAAAATAAAAGGCCAATCCCTGCAATTCATACAGGAATTGGCCTATCAAGGGGTAGCTTCGTGGTAAAGTGGGAAATTCAAATTACATCAGGAAATGCTTATGCCATATTCTTTGATCCAGGAATTCACTTGAATCAAATACTCCAGTGCTTTGACGATCTGTCCTTCGTCGACGCCGGCTTTGCCATCGATCAACGCCTGCACGTTTCGTCTGTTGACCAGGGAGTAGATCGGGGAGTTATGGTCAGCCAGGATATCGTTGGCCCAGCGGATAATCGCTTGGTAATAAACAGGGTTTTGCGCAGTCGGATAGGCGCTTTTTCTGCGATAAAGCACATCGTCAGGCAGATAACCTTTCAGTGCACGCCGCAAAATCCCTTTTTCAATGTTATCGACTGTTTTCACCCGGTAGGGCACATTCCACAGGTACTCGACCAAACGATAATCACAGAACGGAACGCGAACCTCAAAGCCCGTGTACATGCTGGTCCGGTCTTTGCGATCGAGCATAAACGGCAGGAACCGGGTAATAAACAGGTAAGACATTTCCCGTTGCCGCGCTTCGAGATCGCCTTCTCCCTCCAAAGCCGGAACTTCGGAAATCGCTTCTGCATAGCGCGTCTGCACATAGTCGTCAGGACGGGCATAATTCAGCGTTTCCTGGGACAATAAACTGGACAAATAGCCGGTGGTGCTCACCCGCCACGGGAATGTGCCCGCATTGAGGAACTCATCCTGATGGAACCAGGGATATCCGCTGAATACTTCATCTGCCGATTCACCGGACAAGGCGACCGTGGCATCTTTTTTAATTTCCCGGAAGAGCAAGTAGAGGGACGTTTCCATCTCCCCGATCCCCGGCAGGTCACGTGCCCTTAACGGAACCAGCAGGTTTTCAAGCAATTCCTCCGAATCGAGGACAATCGTATGGTGCTCGGTTTTCACATGTTCGGAAACACGTTTTACCCACGGTTCATCGAGATCGCGATGGAGCAAATCCGTTTGGAAATCGCGATCGCTGCCGACAAAATCGAGCGAATACGTGTGCAGGGTGCGATTCTCTTTCGCCAGTTCCTTTCCGGCAATCGCCGTCAGACCGCTCGAATCCAGCCCGCCGGAAAGCATGGCCACCAGCGGCATGTCGGAGATGAGTTGGCGACGGACGGTATCTTCCAGGATTTCGCGAATTTTGGCTGCGGTTGTTTCCACGTCATCCGTATGGGGTTTGCTTTCCAGTTGCCAGTAGCGGGTCACCCGTTTGCCTTCGCGGGTAAAGGTGATCGAATGGCCGGCGCGAACCTCTTTGATCCCTTTGAATACACCCACGCCGGGCGTACGCATCGGGCCGTTTCCGAAAATCTCCGCCAATCCGTCTGCATCCAATTCCGGTTTCACTTCCGGATGTGCCAGGATCGCCTTGATCTCGGACGCAAACAGGATCATGCTTCCCTTTTCCGTGTAAAACAGCGGTTTCACGCCCAGGTGGTCACGTGCCAAAAACAGTTTTTGGTTCGCATCGTCCCAGATGGCAAAGGCAAAAATCCCGTTCAGGTGCCGTACGCAGTCTTCTCCCCATTCGAGGTAGGTGTGCAACAACACTTCGGTATCCGAATTGGTTTTAAAGGTATGGCCACGTTCTTGCAATTCTTTTTTCAGTTCAAGATAATTATAGATTTCGCCGTTGTATGTCATCGCGAAAAGACGGTCTCCCCATCGTTCCACCATCGGTTGCAGACCACCTTCCGGATCGATCACGATCAGGCGGCGGTGAGCCAGACCGGCCCGGGGTGACAGCCAAAAACCCTCTGCGTCAGGTCCGCGATTTTGAATCGTTCCCGCCATTTTCTCCAGAATTTCCTTTTGACCGGAAATGTCATTTTCCCAATCGATCCAGCCGGTAATTCCACACATGTCAACCATCTCCCATCATTTACCGACTTTATTAACACGACGTTTGTTAATCAACACATCGTTTATTATAATACATGTAGTATATATTTCAACAAGCAAACTGTTTCTAACCCGTTGATTAATCGACAAAAAGGGGAATGATTGATTATAAATACATGAAAACTCCACAGGGGGATGACCATGAAAAATCAACGGAAAAAACTTGATCCCCGGGTTGTCCGTACGCGCAAAATGCTGCGTAATGCCCTGATCGAACTGATGAGGGAAAAAGGATACGATGCGATCAGCGTACAGGAAATCACCCGGCGAGCAACTTTGAACCGGGCTACTTTTTACCTCCATTACCGGGATAAAGGGGATCTTTTGATGCAAAGCATCGAGGAAATTTTGGCGGAACTGGTGGAAGGGATGCAACAATGCCGGTTGGACAGTGAAAACATCACCGATGCCAATGGAAATGTGGTTCGTCCTCTTCCTGATCTGGTCTATGTCTTTGAGCATGTCGCCAAACACCAGCAGTTTTACAAAGTCATGCTTAACATGAACGGACAACAACGCTTTTTGTTTCGCCTGCTTGATGTATTTGCCGATATTTTGAATGAACGCCTCAATCAAAGTACGGCCTATGATATACAACCGGCTGTTCCCAAGGAAATTCTCATCCATTATGCCGCCTCCGCTTACCTCGGCGTCATTGCCTGGTGGTTGAGAAACAACCTCCCTTATCCTCCGGAATACATGGCCATGCAATTGACGCGGTTACGGATACAGCATCTGAAAATCGGACAATTTCCGCATCATCACAGATAAAAGACCGGTTACTCCGGTTAAAACCAGGGCTAAAAATTACACCAAGAGCAAATGATTCAAAAACTATACATTGTACCATTTTCATGCTATCCGCTATGATAAAAATGAATTCAGTTTTTTCCATAATAAATTCACCAAAACCCGCTTGAATTTCCAAAAGAGGGGGGTGGCGAGAATAGAAGGAATCCAGGCAGGCACTTTATCCAGAAAAGAAAAATACAAACAGGAGCGCATGCATCCCATTGTCCTGTTTTTGTTGTTCGGGACGGCTTTTACGCGGATGGCTGTGTTTATGAGTTTGCCTTTCCTCTCTTTTTACCTTACAAAACAAATGCACCTGGAAGTTTTGCAGGTCAGCACCGTCTTGGGAATGGCCGGTTTGGGAGGCGCAATCGGTGGGCTCATCGGAGGACCTCTCTCCGATTTCTTCGGGAGGCGGTTCATTCTCTGGCTTTCGATGATTTTGTGGACTTTCGTCTTCTTCGGTTTTATGTTTGCCAGGGATTATTACAGCTTCATCGGTTTAAGCCTGGCACATGGGCTGAGCCGTTCTTTTTTTGATCCGGCATCCCAGGCGCTGATGGCCGATCTGACGATAGAGTCCAAGCGGTTAAAAATTTTCGGATATCGGTATACTGCACTCAATGTCGGAATGGTTACCGGTCCGCTGCTCGGAACCTACTTATATGAATGGGTCGGGATTTATACCTTTTTCTTCACTGGAATCGCTTTTGCCCTTTACACGCTTCTCCTGATCGTGACATTGCGTAACTATCAGCAACAGACCAGATGGTCCCGGCCAAAGGAGTCGACACGGTTTTCCAGTTTTGTCCGGGTGCTGGCACGGGATCGGTCACTCGGGTATTACATCATGGGCAGTTTGTTGTTTTATATCGTTTATTCACAGATGGAAACAAACTTGCCCATTTATCTTTACAGCCTTTTAAGCAACGGTGAAAATGTCTATCCCCTCCTGATCGCCATTAACGCGTTGATGGTCATCTTATTGCAGGGGCTGGTAGCCAGCTGGGCCGAGAATAAAAACCCTCTGAGCAGCGTGATCCTGGGTTGCTTTATTTTCGCGCTGGGGTATGCCTCGTTTGCAATCGGAAAACACGCTTCTTTTTTTATCATCGGCATCGTATTGTTCACCTTTGGTGAAATGCTCATCTTTCCGATTACAAACAAGATGATCGACCAGCTGGCGGACGACCGCTACCGAGGAGCCTATTACGGAATCGGCAACCTCGCCCAGGCCGGTCTCTTCCTGGGACCGATGATTGGCGGCTGGATGTTCAAGCAGGTGGGAGCACCGCTCACCTGGTGGGTGATTGTCATCATCTCCCTGCATATCATCTGGTTTTATGCCATGGGATACCGGCGATACCGGCAAAAAAGCGGAGTGGGAATTGCCCAGATTGTCTATCGCGTGCTGTATGATCTCAGGCTCGCTTCTCTGATCAAGTTTTCCTATAAGATGATTCCTTTAATCTCCTTGCTGCTGGGAATCCTCTTTATCGCTTCCCGCTATTTCGGGGACCATCTGTCCTTCATGCGCTTGATTGATCTCTTTTCCACTTTATGATCCTGCCGTGAATCCCTTGGCCCGGTTCGTTTCCCTGTGGGGCAGATCGCTCCCGGCCAACGGGATTCTTCTCTTCATAAAAAAACAAGCATAGAAAATCTCAGCTGTCTCCAGCAGTGATCTTCTATGCCTGCTCCCGTCTGCCGTCATCTGCAATCCGAAGGATTCGTTTCGCTGCTCCTCACTTTCCAGAGCAGTCCAATCACAATGACCAATACAGTGAGACAAACCGGCAAAAAGTCATCAAAAGCGGGAAAGGAATCGACAACCAGGCGCCGGAAGATTTTGTCTTCCGCCATCATTTCCCCTGCGGTGTACCCCAACAATCCTCCCCCGACAATGATAATGACCGGGAAGCGTTCCATCAGTTTCATGATGAGCTGGCTCCCCCAAATGATGAGCGGAATGCTCAGCGCAAGGCCGATTATGATCAAGACCATATTTCCTTCGGCCGCTCCTGCGACAGCCACCACATTGTCCAAACTCATGACCAGATCCGCGATTAAAATTGTCCTGAACGCTTCCAGCAAACGCGAACTGCCCTGGATCTCGTGAGCATCATCCTCACCCTTTAATAATTTGATGGCGATCCAGACGAGAATCAAACTCCCCACGAACTGAACCAATGGAATTCTGAGCATCCAGGCGGCGATAAACGTAAGGACAACTCTGAGCCCGATCGCTCCAAAACTCCCCCAAAACACTGCCTTTTTGCGCAACTCGGGTTTCAATCCCCGGCTGGCCATGGCAATCACGACTGCATTGTCTCCGCTTAATACAATGTTGACTAGGATAATTTTTACCAGACCAATCAAAAAAGCTGATATCATAAGGACAAACATCTCCCGGGTAGAGGTTATCGGGTGCCTGATTTTCATCGGGCGCATCGGGGCACGATTATACCATCGAACAACACCCCTGGAACCCAAGAAAAAGGTTCATCTTCGCTCCGAAGTGAACCCCCATTCATTTTACTTTTACTGCAAATAATCATGAAGACTGCATTACCAATACAATTATCCAATAAAACTATCTTAATATCAAATAAAACACCTGAACCCGTTTACGAAAAAACGGCCGCCAGGAGCACTCCCGACGGCCTTTATATCAAACTATTTTTGTTTTCGCCATATTTTGGCATAGTCGATTGGATTTAAATTGACCATATCCGCATACTCTTCTGTCAGTTGTTTTACGACAGGCAGCGGGAGGCCGGATTGGATCAATTCCTGCTCAAACCGTTTGATGGCGGTCCGTTTGCCGAGACTGCACCGGATATAAGCCGAGCTGAATTTGGTCAGTCCGGCCGCCGTTCGCCCAATGAGATGAAGATACCCCATTGCCCCTGCCTCCGTTATTGGTCAGAGGGTTTATGATTGGGCGGGTTAAACGGCGGTCTGTCATGCGGACCGAAAGGCGGTCTCCGGCCCCAATCTCTCCAGTCTTTTTGCGGGAAATAAAATTGCTTGTTTCCGGAGGAAAAATTGCGAACCAAATCTTTCAGTGAAAACATGTAATCGGATGTCATTTTAAGAGCGGCATCCTGAGGAATTCCCGCATCAATCAATTCCTTGTACAAGCTTCCGATCGCTTTGCCCATCTCACGGGCAGAATCTTCGGAATAGAGAATGTCAAACAGCTTTGTAAATACCTCCGGAACTTTATTTGACACAACCTCAAGCAATTCCGGGGCTTTTTTGGCCATAACCTCAAGAATTTCAGAGATTTCTTTCGCAGAAGGACCCGGTCTGAATTCCATAATCCCATCTCTCCTTTAATTGAATTGAAATGATGAAACAGAAGCTCAGCGTCACGGAATGAGCGCTGCAAAAATCTTCGTAAAGCCAGCCGACAGCGACCTGAAGGCAAACCGGACTGCATCCCGTCCGAGGAGAAAGGGAGAAACTGCCTGACTGAGCGCAGCCGGGATATTCCTGATCCAACCGGTACGCCGCCGCGGTGCTTGAAACTGGGCTGCCTGGATGCGCGCCCAAAGCTGATCACGAAACGCAGGATCAGGCTGTGAGCCCCACACGGAAACAGCGCTGTTTTTTACGGCAACGAGAAAGGCAAGTTCCCGCTTGCATGCATCACATTCTTTAACATGGTTGAGGGTGGACACGATTTCGGCGCTCGACAGCGTCTCAGTCAATAACCAGGGCAGCAATTCCTGCACGGTTTTACACGGTTCGCTCATCATCAGTCCCTCCTTTGCGCAATTGTTGCCGCATCCGGCCCTTCGCCTGATGCATCCGGCTTTTTACTGTCCCTTCTGGAATACCCAGCAATACACTAATTTCTTTATAACTCATTCCTTCGACAAAGACGAGGTAAAAAAGCTCGGCATGGTGCGGTGGCAAGGCTGCAAGGGCGTCAGCGACGGAGAGTTCGGTCACCACCTGATCCGCAATATCCGGTTCTGAACCGCTTCGGAATTCGCCGATCTCCTCCAGGCTTTCCAATTGCGAATACCGGCGACGGGACCGCAGCCAATCAAGCAGCTTATGCCGGGCAATCGCAAAAATCCATGTCGCCACTTTCGCCTCTCCGTTATAGCGGGCGGAACTTTTCCAGATGGCCACAAAAATATCCTGCATCAAATCCTGAATGTCGGCATCATGATTTATCTGTACCCGCAGATAACCGTAGAGGCGCGGGGCAAACTCCTGATACAGTGCCGCAAACGCCCTCTGGTCTCCCATCGCCATCGCCTTTAGCCACTGCTCTGCCAGTGTGTCCGCATTTTCTCCTACGCGTTTCCCGGAAAACCCATCCCCACCACCTCCCCGTTCATTCATATAGTAAGTCGGGGCAAACCGGCTTTTGGTTCGATCAATCCAAAAAAATTTTTCCCGTCAAAACGATATCCAGAACCAACCCGGGACTGATCACCTGAGCAACATCGGAAGAGAAATGTGCCCGCGATCCAATCATCCGCACATTTACAAAGAAAAAGCCCCGGGTTACCGGGGCAAAAACAACGATGGTGATACTACTTTTTGGCCATTAAGTACATAAAGTAGGGGGCGCCGATGATGGTTACGACGATTCCGGCCGGAATCCCGCTCGGGTCCAGGATAACCCTGCCGATGGTGTCCGCGGCAAGGAGCAAAATGGCCCCGATCATCGCCGCAAGCGGAAGAAAGCGTTGATGTCGCGGTCCGACCAAGGCCCTGGCGATATGCGGAGCCATAAGCCCAATGAACGGAATACCCCCGCTTACGGATACAGAAGCCGAAGAAAGGGCGACCGCGATCAGAATAAGGAGCCGTCTGTCTCTTTCCACCCGAACGCCCAAACCGACAGAGAGATGCTCATGCAAATTCAAGATGTTGAGTAAATTCGACTTTGCCAAAGCCAACGGGACGAGCAAAAGAATCCAGGGAAGCAAAGCAAGAACAAAGATCCAATCATCCCCCCAAATTCTCCCTGCCATCCAGTTGGCAAAGAAATCATATTGCTCCCGTTGCAAACGGGTGGTCAGGATCAAAACAGCCCCGTACAGAGCCGCCGCGATTCCGACACCCGTTAAAACGAGCCGATTCGGGTCAACCCCCTCCCCTCTTTTATAAGCCATAATATATATGAAACCAGCCGTTAATATCCCTCCTGTCAACGCAAACAGGGGGAGTGCGAATAAAGAGCGGTTCGCTTCCGCTGTAAAAAACACGACATAAAAAACAACCATGAGCCCTGAACCTGCATTGATTCCCAAAATACCCGGATCGGAAAGAGGGTTTCGGGTAATGCTTTGCAGAATCGAGCCGGAAACAGCCAGCCCCATCCCGGCCAACACGGTTATAATGATTCTCGGAAGCCGGAAATCATACAAAATCAAATTTTCCCTGGCCGTTCCCTGCCCGAAAATCGTTCGCACCAATTGGGCAGGGGACAAAGAGACATATCCGGTGGCCATGCTGATCACAATCAATGCCAGAAGCAAAACCAATGCGGCGATCAGGGTAAAGCGAACCTTCTTAAGCGGGTCGAAACGGATCATGTTCATGTTCTTCCTCCCTTTCGTGCGAGATAAAGGAAGAAAGGAACGCCGATGATGGATACGATGGCGCCTACCGGTGTCTCGTACGGAGCATTGACCATTCTCGCCGCTGTGTCGGCCAGCACCATGAAGATACTCCCAAACACGGCTGAACACGGGATAATCCAGCGATAATCAGTTCCAACCAGATAACGGACGATATGCGGAGCGATCAATCCGACAAAAGAAACGGGACCAGCCAGCGAAACCGCGGCACCGGCCAGAATCAGCACAGCAACCGTCAGGACTGCCTTTGTCCATACAGTACGCTGCCCCAACCCTTTGGCCATTTCTTCCCCGAAGCTGAGGACGGTCAATCCTTTGGAAAGCATGACAGCCATCACCATGCCGACAACAATGGCCGGAAAAACAAGTTTTAATTGAAGCCAGTTTGTCCCGGAAACTCCTCCGGCCGTCCAGAAAGCAAGGTTTTGGGACAGTTTGTAATACAGGGCAATGCCTTCCGCCAAAGCGGTCAATAAGGCCGACACCGCCGCACCTGCCAGAGTGAGGCGGATCGGAGACATCCCTCCCGGCCGTAAAGATCCCAGACCAAATACCAACCCCGCTCCGATTCCGGCACCGATAAAAGAAACAATCATGATAGACAAATAGTCAGACGTGAAATGGAACGCAAATGCACAGGCGAGCGCCATGCTTGCACCGGCGTTCAAACCAAGCAAACCGGGATCTGCGAGGGAATTTCTCGTCATTCCCTGCATGATGGCTCCGCTGACCGCAAAGGCAGCCCCGACAATGGCTGCTCCCAACTCCCTTGGCAACCGGATGCCGACAATAATCTGATCCGCTTCCCTGGCAGGTTCGTAGTGTAAGATCGATCTCCATACCGTAAGAAAATCCAGATGGGCGGCTCCCACTGAGATCGCGAGCACCATCCCCCCGACCAGAATAATCAAGCCAAAAGCCAACACGGATGTTCCAATGGCCGGTCGGGAGTAAACCCGATTACCTGTTGCCTGTTTGTTTTTGGTCATCATCATTCGAATTAGTCCTTTTAATTCCTATCTTTTCTCTTTTGTCAGTGCATTTACGATAAAATCAAGTTCGTTTTCAAGCGTAATCGGGTCATTAAAATTGAAAGAGTTTGAGTCAAAGGTAATGACATGGTTCTTTTGCACAGCCGGAATCCTTTTCCAAACCTCTGTCTCCATAAATGAATTGTCCGCTGCTCCGTATCCTGTTCCCACAAACAGGTAATCTCCGGCGTACTGCGGAAGCACCTCTGCTGAGATGGCTTTATATCCCGTCCCAAAAACATCCTGCTCCACCTTTTTGGGAGCTTTGAGACCCAGAGCCTGATAGATTACCTCTGTCCCGCGGGCCCAGTTGTTTCCATATACGTAAACATCTTTTCCATAGCTCTCCAACACGGTAAACGTTGCATCGTCCCCGATGGCTTCATGAACCTTTTTCTTCGCCGCTTCGGCTTTTTCTTGCCACTCTTTCACCCACGCACGTGCTTCCTTTTCTTTGCCGACCAACTTTCCGATTTCAATATGTTGTTCGAGATAGTTGTGTTTCTCATAGGTAAAGGCGACAGTCGGGGCAATTTCGGCGTATTTCTTGAGGTTTTTATCGTTAGAATAGGCAATGATCAAATCGGGATTCAGAGCCAGCAGCTTTTCCAACGAATCATTGCCGATCACTTCCACGCGATCCAATTTGCCCTCATAAAATTTGTTTTTCTTGGGCCATTCGTTTACCGCGATCGGGGTGATTCCCAGCTTCAGCAGATTCCCGGTGTAGGATGCGGCCAACACGGCTATTCTCTTCGGATGGGCAGGCACTTTTACATCTCCCGTATCCGAATGGTAAATTTTCATATCTGAATCGGCTTGGTTCGTCTGGCCTGCTCCACCGGAACACGCCGTCAACAACCCCAACAGAATAACAAGCAAACTGAATAAAATATGTTTTTTATAAATCCACATCCTGCTCATCCCTCACAAAAGATAATAAAAATCATTCTCAACAGCATATAAAAAATGATGCATGATTCCACAAACTGCCCGTGAGCTGCCAACACAACCCAGGGCTGAAAATCCGGAAGACGCGGGGAGGTCAGAAAGGACACCACGCCCCGGCCAACAAATCCATTTTGAAAAATCCTCAGATCATCATTTCTTCCTTTGAATGAAACCTCTTGATCAAATCATAAGTAAGGCACATCGGCTTTTTAGTTCTCGGGTCCAGTCCGATCTCAACATCAATGTTAAAGACACTCCTGATAACCTCCGAAGTCATCACCTCTTGCGCAGTCCCTTCCTTTATGATCCGACCCTTTTTCATGGCCACGAGATGATCAGCGAAACGGGCTGCCTGATTCAGATCATGGATCACCATCACAATGGTGCGTTTTTCTTTTTCATTCAAATATTTCAGCAACTCCAGGATCTCCAGCTGATGTGACAAATCAAGATAGGTTGTTGGTTCATCCAGAAGAATAATCTCCGTTTCCTGAGCCAATGCCACAGCGATCCAAACTCTTTGCCTCTGCCCTCCCGAAAGGGCATCGACTTGCCTGTCCCTGAAGTCGGCAATACCTGTGACCTGAAGCGCCCAATCAATTACCTCCCGGTCTGTATCCTTCAGCCTCCCCATCCCCTTTTGATACGGAAACCTGCCGTAGGAAACCAATTCCGCAACCGTAATTCCCTCCGGTGCAACAAGGGTCTGAGGCAAGATGGCCATTTTTTGCGCAATCTTCTTTGTCGATTGCTTCATCATTTCTTTCCCGTCCAGAAATACAGCACCCGACCGCGGAGAGAGGATTCGGGCCATCGCCTTCAGCAGGGTTGATTTCCCGCAACCATTCGGTCCGATGATCGCGGTAATTTTCTGATCAGGGATGTTCAGGTTTAACGTTTTGACGATCTCCTCATCGCCATAGGCTATGCTTAAATTCTCAGTATAAAGCCTGGACATCGGTTAGCCTCCCGTTTCTCTTTCCCGAACAATCGAAGAGACAGCGGCCCACTCTGCGTTCATATCCGGGCCCTTTCCTTCGCCAGCACTGAATTGATATCGATTCTCAATTTCATCTGTATTTTATTTAAAACACGGGATTATGTCAATTACTGAGAAAAGGTTATTCGCCTTCCCACTGTCAAATTGATCAATCTTCTGCACAAATTGATTCATTTTTTCCAACGGAATGCGGGATGGAATTTTGCACTGGAAGCGAAGTTCTTTCATGTAAGTCATCCCCTTTAAAAAGATTCGCAAAATGAAAAAGGAGACGCATAAAAACCGTCAGCAACAAGGCGGGCAAGTTGATCCCATCGCTGCCCATGGCCCTTCGAGCCCCCCTTCCAAGTATTTCATACTTCCACCTGCATCCGCCACAATTACGCGACATTTTATGACAAGATTTCTCCCGACTCCCTCAAATTTTACGTAAGATAATCTGACAACCATTTAGAAAAATATCATAAAAGCTGCTAAAATCATGACATAAAGGGGGCGGATACCGTGTCATTAAAAGACCGAAAAGTGATCAATATCGGAACCGTCAGTGAATTAACCGGGTTATCCATCAGGCAAATCCGTTACTATGAGGAACGACAGCTGATTTTTCCGGAGAGAACCAAAGGCGGCACACGTAAATACTCCTTTTCCGACGTCGAAAAATTAATGGATATCGCAAATAAAATGGAAGACGGCTGGCAATCTCATGAGATCAGAAAAATGGAAGAAAAAAAGTTAAAAGATCCCAAACTCCGGCACAAAATGATCGAGGGACAGCTAAATGCCGCCTTTGGCATGAAAAACTACAATTACTCCAAGTGAAGGCCTGCTTCATAGGCCCGAACATTCCCGCAGCGGCAGGGATGCCTCAAGCAATCCCTTCGTCCGCTTTCCGTTTGAATAGAAAATCCCCCAGGGCCATCTGCGCCTGGGGGCTCCTTTTTCTTTGATTCAGAACAGTTTCATGATCTGGCTGAGGATGAGACCGACCACGCCGAAATCGGCATCGCCAAATGTGGTTCCCTGAAAGCCGAGTTCCCCGAGAGCCGGAAGCAGCAGGGCAGGCAAGAAGCTGATAATAAGACCATTGGCAAAGGCGCCGAAAATCGCCCCGCGGCGTCCGCCCGTCGCATTGCCGAACACACCGGCAGTCGCTCCGGTAAAGAAATGGGGCACCAACCCCGGCACGATCACTTTCAGTCCAACCAGCGGCAAGAGGAACATGCTGATCAGTCCGGCCACAAAGCTGGATAAAAATCCGATGATCACCGCATTGGGCGCAAACGGGAACACCGTCGGACAATCAAGGGCAGGCTTGGCATCCGGCACCAGTTTGTCGGCAATCCCCTTGAACGCCGGGACAATCTCCGCGATGAGCATCCGCACCCCGGCCAGAACCACATAAACACCAGCGGCAAACGTAATCGCCTGAATAATGGAATAGACGAGATAATTTTGTCCTCCGGAAAGCTCTTTTTGAATATAAGCAGGCCCGGCAAAGAGGGCGACAATCAGAAACAAAATCGTCATCGTCAAGGATACGGCAACAGAGGTATCCCGCAAAAAGCTGAGCTGTTTGGGCACTTTGATCGATTCGGTGGACTTCTCTTTGTTACCCGTCAGTTGCCCCACCAGACCGGCGACAAAATAGCCAAAAGAACCGAAATGGCCGATTGCAAAATCATCCGTGCCCGTAATTTTCCGCACATAAGGATGAAGGATCGCCGGGGAAACCACCATCAAAATCCCCAGGATCACGGACCCGACGGTGACCAGTAAAGCTCCGTGCAAGCCCCCGGTGGATAAAATGACGGCAAGCAAGCAGGCCATGAACAAGGTGTGATGCCCGGTCAGGAATACGAATTTCAAGCGCGTAAAACGGGCGAGAATGAGGTTGACCACCATCCCGAACACCATGATCAAAGCGGTGGAGGTGCCGAATGTGCTTTGCGCCACAGCCACAATCGCCTCGTTGTTGGGAATCACGCCCGAGATGGAAAATCCGCGGTTCAGCATCTTTCCAAAAACATCGAGGGAGCCGATAATCACATTGGCACCGGCACCGATCAGAATAAACCCGAGAACGGTCTTCAGCGTTCCCGAAATGATTTGCGCCAGCCCTTTCTTCTGCAGGAGCAGGCCGATCAGAGCAAAAATCCCTACCAGAATTGAAGGGGTTCCCAGGATATCAACGATCACTTGCAAAAACTTCATTTTCATCCCCAACTTCCTTTATTTGGATCGGACAGCTCTACTCATAGGTGCGAGGCGAGCTTCTCTTTGATCTCCTCGAGATTCATCACATTTTCCAACGCCACAATCGTGCGCGTGCCGTCGTCCAACTGGGAGATGATGTCCTGCGCCCCAAGATAGATATCCGCCTTTTCGGTGCGGGCGGTCGCCAAATCGGTGTGCTCCACCTCCGCCTCCTTACCCAGTTCACCCAACGCCTTCTTCACGTTTAATTCCATAATAAAGCTGCTGCCAAGTCCATTACCGCATACGACCAAGATTCTCATCTTTGCATATCCCCTTTTGAGTAATGATTGATCATATTCATCACTTCTTCCGTCGTCTCCGCCTGAATGAGGCGTTCAATTTCCTCTTCTTTTGCCAGCAGCTCCGACAGCTGGGCCAGTGCCAGCAAATGCGATTCATTGTCGGCAGCGGCCAGCACAAAGATCAAATGAACGGCTTTATTTTGCGGAAAAAGAACCGCTTCTCTCAACCGCAAAAAACTCATCGACAACTGGTTTACCCCATGTTCGGGACGAGCGTGCGGAATCGCCACTTTGGGCGCAAGCACCACATACGGCCCCAACTGGTTAATCGACTCAATCATGGCTGTCACATAACGCTCTTCAATCGAACCGCTGTCGATGAGAGGCTTAGCCGCCAGGCGGATCGCCTCTTTCCAATCAGCTGCCCGCGTGCGCAACTGAATGGTCTGTTCTGTGATTAACTCGTTCAACATCGGTTTCTTACTCTCCTTTTTAAATGGAGGAGTGAAATGGTTTGGCGCAAAAAGCGAGGCCAACGCTTTGGACAAACCGGCCCGGTCATGGATATCGGCATACTGCTCTATCACATCCATAACCTTAACCAATTGCTCCCGGTTTGCAGGAAAGCCATAAATTTCTCTCGATACTTCGCTACGCAACCGGGCCTTCTCTTCCCAGCTCAAAATCGGTTTCACAATAAACAACTTGCAATCGGTTCGCAAATAGACGGTGGAAAAAACGATGTCACACTTGATTCGTCCGGAAAAAAACTGCCTTACAGTCAGGACATCGAGAAACAGAATATCCGGAAAGAGTTCACGCAGCACATGCGTCAGCAAATTGGAAATAGCAATACCGTTGGGACACACCACCACCGCTTTGGGCCTGCTGGTCAGTTCAAGCCCCTGTCGCCTCAGCCATCCGCCAAAATGCATGGTAAAATAAGCCATTTCTCCTTCGGGAACGGGCTTGCCCACCCGGTTTTGAAAAGGAATCACGCATTTTTTCACCAAATAGTGCAATGCTTCGTTTTCGCGCAAAATCACATCAAGCAGGGGATTTTGCATTTCGAGATCGTATTTGATCCGGTAATAAGCCGAATACAGATGCATCGCGATCAGCGAAGCCAGGTGATCTTTCTCGGCCAGACTGATACATGCGATACGTTCAAATTCCCCGACCATGGCTGCGGCGATCTCTTGCATCGGTTTTTCCTTTTGGGAAAAAACATTGGTCACGAGCAATTGGAGGGCGATATAGGCTTGTTCGGTTCGGAAGGCTTCTTCCGACAGCCCGTCCGGTGCCAATTCACCGAGAAGATGCCGGCTCACCCGGTATTCTTCAGTCCGGGCAATTTCCTCCCATTCCGCCTCATCCCAGCAGATCAGGCATTTCCGTTCCAGCCGCTTCCCCAAAAACTGAAGCATATAGGTGAGTTGCAGCAAATGCTCATCCGTATAGCGAACTTGCAGATCGCGTTCCACTCTCTCCAAACAGGATCGCACACCGGAATACGGAACTTCCCGGTCTTGCTCCAACACTTTTGTCAGCAAAACTTCTCCATTTTTTTGCTCCAATGCATGCAAAACCAGCCATCGCATCAGTTTGCGCTGCTGCCACTCCGGTCCGGTCAGAAGGTAGCCCTCCATCCTTGAATAGATCAGATCGACACCCGCCTGAGCGGCGATCCGTTTTGCTTCTTTGATATCGGACAAAGCCGTGTTGCGGCTCACTTGCAGAAAACTGCTGGCATGAATCAGCGACCAAGTTTCCTTGGTGGTGAGAAGCGACAACAGGATCAACCGGGCTCTCTCCCTGCTTGACCAAACATACTCTTCTCTCTGAACCGGTGAAAGCATGCTTTGCACTTTTTCCTTCAACACCGGTGGAAACACGAATCCCTCCCGGCGTCGGTATTCGATTTCAGGCAGCTTTTCACAGGTCAGCCAGGCATTGATCTTGTCCAGAGCATAAGCGAGTTGTCTGCGCGACAGACGAAGATTCTGTTGCAATTGATTCCATGAACTGTCCGGTCTCGTCACGATCTCCTGAAGCAGTTTCAGGCAGCGTTCATCCAGTAGCATGACCCATCCCCTTCTTTCCTTTAGTATAAACAGAGAATTTTCGTTTTTGTAACCGTTTCCATCACAAATATTGTAAATCGCTTTGTACAAATGTGGGATGATCGACAAAAAAAGACACCGCAGACTGAAGCAAGCGGTGTCTTTTCTTTACCCTTTGAGCGATCCGGCCAACAAACCGCGGATAAAGTATTTGCCGAGAAAAATATAAACGAGCAGCGTCGGGAGCGCGGCCATCAGCGCCCCGGCCATCTGGATATTCCACTGGACGATCTGGCTTCCGGAAAGATTTTGCAACGCCACCATGATCGGCTGCTGTGAAGTGTTGGTGATGGTGATCGCAAACAGGAATTCGTTCCAAATCTGCGTAAATTGCCAGATGCCGACAACCACGAATCCGGAAATGGACAACGGGAGAATGATCCGCCGGTAAATGCCCCAAATGCCGTTTCCGTCAAGTTGGGCCGCTTCGACCACCTCCCTTGGGATATTGGCATAGAAATTGCGAAAAATAAGCGTCGTGATGGGGATGCCGTATACGACATGGACAAGGATCAATCCCGGAATGGTATTGTAAAGCTGGATTTTCTGCAAAAATTGGATCAAGGGGATCAAAATGCTTTGATAAGGAATAAACATTCCGAACAAGATGAGCGCAAACAGCGTGTTGGAACCGGTAAACTGCCATTTGGACAGGATATATCCGTTGAGCGATCCGAGCAGTGCCGACAAGATCGTGGCCGGAATGACCAGGTAAAGCGTGTTGAGCAAATGGGGCTCCAATTTTTCAAACGCGATCCCGTAACTGGTCAGGTCGATTCTCGAGGGCAGTTCCCACATCTGAGCCAGCGTCGCTTCACTGACCGGCTTGAGACTGGTCGTCACCATCACATAGACAGGCAGCAGAAAAAAGACTGAGAGCAAAATGAGAATACCGTTGCTGAAAAATGGGGCGATGCGGTTTCGGATCACAAGCTCTCCTCCTTCCGAAAGGTAAGAACCAGATAGGGAATAATCAGAAGGGAAACGAGAACCAGCATGATTACGGCGATCGCCGCTCCTTGCGCATAATGACTTCCTTTGAATGTCGTCTCCACCATATATAGCCCGGGCATGTCAGTGACAAAGGCGGCACCAGGTCCCGTCATGGCATAAACCAGATCGAAAATTTTCAGGGATATGTGCCCCAGAATAATGATGGCACTGAAAGTGATTGGTTTTAAAGCCGGTAACAGGATATAGCGGAAAACCTGCCATTCCGTTGCTCCGTCCACTCGCGCAGCCTCTTTCAGTTCATCAGAAATCGAGCGCAATCCAGATAAAAACATCGCCATGGTAAACCCGGACAATTGCCAGGCCGCCGCAATAATGACTGCGATCAGCGCCAGGGGCAGACCGACGTGAAGCTGGCCGAGATGCAGATCGGGGACCACTTTTGTCTGCACGTACCAAAGCGGCGGATCATCGACGCCCAACTGTTTCAAAATCAGGTTGATGCCGGTGCTGGGGTTGAAAATCCATTGCCATACAACCCCTGTCACGATAAAAGACAAGGCCATCGGAAACAGAAAGATATTGCGAAACAGGGTTTCCCCTTTTCGCTTGCGATCAAGCAATACCGCCAAAAACAGGCCCAGGCAAATGCAGACGGCCATAAACAGAAGGGTAAACACAACCGTATTCCGCAGATCAGACTGAAAGCGAAAATCGGCAAACAGAAAGCGGTAATTGGCTAAGCCGGCAAAACTGAGATCCTTGAGGAACGTATTCCATTTCGTAAGGGAAATATAACCGGTCCACGCGATAAATCCATAGACAAAGACAAAAATCGCGATCAGCGAAGGGAGCACAAACAAAAAGGAAATCCATTTCTCCCTGTGCCGCCCTTTCTTCACTGTCGAAACCGTTTGTGCTTCGGCCAAAGCGATCGCCTCCTTTGAAAAAGATCAGGCGGCAGAACCAACTGCCACCTGAAACGATCTTGTTATTTTGTCGCCAGATTTGCCGTTGCATCTTGTTTCATCATCTGGATCGCCTGATCGACATTCCCTTGGGTGACAAATGTATTGATGATTTGGTTAAACTGCGTCACAAAGCCTTCCGGAGCGGCCGAACCGTGGGCGAGACTCGGAACCAGAGTGGACGAGCGAAAATCCTGCATTGTTTGTTTTCCGTAGACATCATACTTGCCCGGGTCCGCATCCAGCCGGGCGGGAATCGATCCTTTCAGCGGATTAAAGGCATCCTGCCCTTCAACCGAACCCAGCACGGCCAAAAATTTCCTTGTCGCCTCGGGATGTTTGATCCCTTTGGGCAATCCAAACGTGTCCGTTATAACGACGAACGTTTTATCCGTACCCGGGAACGGAGCCCAGGCGAAATCCTGGTTTGGCTTCAATTTCAGGTCATTCGTCAGGTAGCCTTTGGCCCAATCCCCCATCACATTCATCGCTGCTTCGCCTTTGCCCACCAATTGCGTGGCATCCTGCCAGTTTCTGGCCGCATGATCCTGATTGGTATACGAAAGCATCTTTTTAAAGGTAACGAGGGAATCTTTTACACGCGGGTCATCAAAAGATACCTGCCCTTTCCACAACTTGTCGTAATCGTCAGGCCCCAGTTTCCCCAGCAGAATATTTTCAAAAAGCTGCGTTGCTGTCCACGGTTCCTTATCCCCGAGAGAAAGCGGAGTCACTCCCTTGGATTTCAGCGTATCCGCCACCTTGAAGAACTCATCAAACGTCGCCGGCGGTTTCAGACCGTATTGGTCAAAGATCTTCTTGTTGTACCAGAGGACATTTCCCCGGTGAATATCGACCGGAACCGAATAAATCTTTCCGTCTTTGCTCACCAGATCAATCAACGCCTTGGGGAATTTGTCCTTCCAACCTTGCTCTGCATAAAAATCGTTAAGCGGTTCCATTTTGTCCGCTGCCACCCAGCTGTCGTTCAGCTCAGCACCGCCGTGAACCTGGAAAGTATCTGGCGGGTCGTTTCCCTGCATCCGCGTCGCCAGCACGGTTTTGGCATTGGTTCCCGCCCCGCCGGCGACCGCGGCATTAATGACCTCAATTTCGGGATTCTTCTTTTTGAAAAGGGCGATCAGTGCCTTCAAACCGTCTTCTTCACCGGCTCCTGTCCACCAACTGAAGATTTCCACCTGATTTTTATTGGCGGCATTGGATCCCGAAGAAGCCGAATCGGAACTGCATCCCGTCATGAGAACGAGCAACATGCCTGCCATCAGACAAGAGAACAAGGCGCGACCATTTAATTTCAAGCCCAAGCCCCCCTCTGGATCCAGAGTTGTATTAACATACTGAAACTAAATAAAATTAAGAAACCATCTGCTATTTGTAGTATAGCAATGAAAAGACCGTTTGAATAGACTAATATTTCAGATTAAAATATTTTGTCCTGTTCTTCATTTTTAATGTGTAACCGGATGAAATCATTTTTCCCGGTCTCCCCCCCATATCGGGTCGTGCGTTCTCCGATCGCAACTCATCAATACTCTTATGTGTTATTCACAAAAAATCAATCATTTATTAACTAAATATTGACATAAAGTTAAATAAAGTTATATAATTAATTTGTTAGTTAGTGCTCACTAACATCCAGGCTTTGTCAAGGAGGATGTTACAAACACCGATGACGACGACGGAAGAGAAAATCCTGACAGCGGCCATTGAGCTGATGGCGGAAAAAGGCTATCAAGCGGTCACCACCAAAGAAATTGCCAAGGCAGCAAATGTCAGTGAAATGACATTGTTCCGTCATTTCGGCTCCAAAATGAACCTCTTGGAGGCGGCCGTTGAGCGCTTTTCCATTATCGTGCCCCTTTGGCAAACGGTGGAGAAACAGATCTCCTGGAATCTCGAAGCCGATCTTCTTCTGATCGCACAACTGTACCAGTCACTCATCAGGCAAAACAAAAAGGCATTTACCGTCTTGTACAAAGAAAGCAAACATTTTCCCCATCTCAAGGAAAAAGTGATGTATAAAAACCCCGTTAGCCTGAAAAATCATCTCGTTGAATATTTCCGGGAAATGCAAGCGCGCGGACAAATGATCGACGTCAACCCGGAAGTGCCCGCGGTCGGGTTTCTCTATATGAATTTGAACGCTGTTTTGGGAATCAATGATCTACTCAGCCAACTGGATGAAAGTGAGTTCATCTTGCAGGCCGTGCGCATTTTCGCCCGTGGCCTGAAAGCTTAGGGACCTGAACGTAAACCACAGAGAGAAAAAAGGGGAGATGTGTTGATGTTCACCATCCCGTTTGAAACTGCACTCCAATATGAGGGCGCAACAGGGGCAAAAGCGAAAAACCTGTCCATCCTGGCAAACCACCAGTTGCCGGTTCCCGATGGTTTCGTGGTCACTGCAGAGGCACTTTCGCGTACGCTCGCCGCCAACCGAATCAGCCTGGATGATGCGCAGGGTCTGTCAGAGAAGCTGACGACAGCCGTGATTCCCGATGAAGTAAAAGAGGAGATCAAAGCCCGGTTTGAGCATTTGCGGAAATCGTTTGCCGCAGTGGCCGTGCGTTCCTCTTCCGCGGCAGAGGATCTGGAAGATGCCTCATTTGCCGGACAGTACGAAACCTTTCTCAATGTAACGGCATTTGAAGACCTACTGAACAAATTGCGGCATTGCTGGGCATCCATGTTTTCAGAACAGGTTCTTTCCTATCTGAAGAAAATGAACATCTCCCTCTCCGATCTGGCGATGGGCGTCGTGGTACAGGGTCTGGTGTATTCCGATGTCTCCGGTGTCATCTTCACAGCCAATCCCATCAGCAAGAATCCGCATGAAGTGGTGATCAACGCCAGCTACGGTCTGGGTGAGGCGATCGTGTCCGGAATGGCGACCCCCGATCAGTTCGTGATCGATAAAAAAAGCGGCAACCTGAAAAAAGAGCCGGGGTTGAAAGAAGTGAAAATTCTCGCCGGCCCCTCAGGAACCCGGACGGTGGAGACAACGGAAACGGAACGGCAGCAGTTTTGCCTGACCGATGCCCAAGTGCGGTCACTGGCTGACATCGCCCGGAGGGTGGAAGAAATTTATCAGCACCCGGTCGATTTGGAATTTGGCATCGAACAGGGCAAGATTTACCTGCTCCAGGCCCGGCCGATCACCACGGCCATCTCCGATTTCCAATGGTCGATTCTGCTGAACGAAGAGGACAAAAAAGATCAGTTCTGGTTTTATGATGAAACCCACTTTGATGGCCCAAAAAGCCCGCTTTTCACTTCTTTCATGGTTCCCGCCTTTGTCCACGGATTTCATGCCGGCTTTAGCAAGTTTAAGTTTCCGGTCGGCAAAAGCCGCATCAAATCGCATCTGAGTCACATCTACATGTCGATTGAACCGTTCCGCGGCAACATAAAAGAACGTTTGGCTCAACATCAGGAAATCGTCCGTCCGTTGCTCCCCAATGTCAAACAGTATCTGGCCGACCGAGTCAATCAGGTACTGATGCCGATTTACCGTCAATTGGATCAGGACAGCCACAGAGAGCTGGAACTGGATGAAGCACGGGAAAAAGTGGCCGATCTGTTCCGCTTTTACCAAAAAGCCTGGGAAGTGCACTTTGAAGTGGTCGCACCACCCTCAGCCGTAAACAGGATGTTGGAGAACCTTTATCAACAATTGACCGGGAAAAAGGATCCCATTTTCCTTCAAGAATTACTGGTTGGTGTCATGAACAAATCGCTGGAAACCGACCGGGAGCTTTGGAAACTGGCAGAGCAGGCAAAACAGGATCCAGAAGTGTTGGCAGCTTTGCAGGAAGAGACAGCAGACCGGGTTACGGAACGACTCGCCAGAAGCGATGCCGGCCAACGCTTTTTGCGCGAACTGCAACGGATGCTGGAAACATACGGATACCGCAAAGACAATACCCATGAATTCCTGGGGAAAACCTGGATTGAAGACCTGTCACTCCCACTGAGCCGTATTCAAACCTATTTGCAAAACGGATATCATTTTGCAGATGAGCATGCCCGGATCGTGAAGTCACGCACTCAAAAATACGAAGCATTTCTCGACTCTTTGCCGGAGAGCGAGCTGAAAAGCCGGTTTATGGAGGTCTACCAATGGGCGCTGGACGCGGCGACGATCCGCGATGACCACCACTTTTACATCGATGCCATGCTCTCCGCCAAATCACGCCTGTTCCTGCTGAACGTGGGCAATACCCTCACCAGGCACGGAGTGATAAACGAAAAAGAAGATATTTTCTTCCGAGGCTGTTGACAAAAGAAGGTCAACAGCCTTTTTTGTCGAATTGGAATAAAAAACATTCCGAAGGAAGGTTTCCTATGTTCAGAACCAACGCATCCAG
>NZ_JAECVY010000025.1:0-23544 GCF_016055075.1 Thermoactinomyces sp. CICC 10522
GGAAACCGTATGGCTCCAGGAATACACCACCTTCCTGGAAGCCAAAAAAGACATCGACCGCTACATCCGGTTCTACAATGCAGAACGGCCACACTCTGCGTTGGGGTACCTGTCTCCAAAGGAGTTCCGTCAACGTTTTACCTCAAATGCGGCTTAAAATGTCTGGACTTTTGGGGTTCATTAAGGAGAGATCCCAAAGCGTGGGGTCTCTTTTTTGCTTTTGTAAAAGTTGTGTTGTCTTCACTCGGGGTAAATTTAGCGCCAGAACAGTGGGGAGTATGGGAAGACGTTTTTAATGCGATATGTGGAGCGGCTGTTGGACTTGGGATTTTTCATTATCATCCGAAGAAATAAGAACAACAATAACTGGGAAACCTGGCTATTTAGAGAGGATTTCAACAAGTACATGCGATTGTTAAAGGCGTAGCGGCTGCGTTATATGTAATTACGACAGGTATTGAAGTGAGAAAATTGTTTATAATTGGTGTCACATGTTGTATAATAAAAACAATTAATATTTTAAAAATTGTTTCTGCTACTTAATAAAAACCCTAGTATACTTACTTGAGTATACTAGGGTAAAATTGAGCCAATAATAACGAACCATCTTAGGTGTTTGGCGGATCGCCAGCTGAACGACGTTTATTTGTTGTGAATTCGTTTAGCATGAGTACTTCACCCCCTTTGTTGAATGTTTCAGCATAGGAATAAAAGAAGTCAAGAGCATAATTTTTAAAGGTGGGGTCTCCAATTTCGCGTAGGAAACTTGCTGTTATGAGAAGAAGTTCGTTTTTTTGGTCTGTAAAAGAGTGCTGTTTGGCTAGCTTTAATGCCTCGTTGAGATAATCTAGTGCTTTATCATGTTTTTTTAAGCTAATATGACATTTTCCTAAGCCTATAAGAGCTTGTATTTCAAGAAAAACATCATTTGTTTTTCTGCTATATTTCAAGGATTCTAGAAATTCCTTTTCAGAAAGTTTGATGTCCTCTTGTTTATAGTACAACTTTCCTAGCTGTGAGTAAACGTAAGCTAATAGATATTCCTTAGCAATTTTTTTCTTTAACTTTAATCCTGTTGTAAAACAACATTCAGCCATACTTAATTTGCCCATTTCAATATAAATACTCCCCAACGTCGTCCATAATTCCAGGGAACGTTCATACATCTTATCGATACGGGCAAGTTCAATACCCTTAAGTGCATAATTGATGGCTTGGGGAAATCTTTTGCCTTTAAATAACAGTTTCGCTTGCATTTCATACATATTTAATGCTGACTCTTTACTTTCGCTTATGTAAAGATTCATTGTATTAGCTGAATAATTGTTTAGTGAAAGTTCGTCTAATATTACTTGTGCATCACCAAGGCGGTTTAATTTTTCAAGATAAATCACTTTACTGATGAGAATTAAATGTTTACAATATTTTCTCTCGCCATTTTCAACAAAATATTTTTCTGCCTCCTCAGTATATCGAAGCGCCTGATTAAAGTTATTTTGGATGTACTCTATTGTACTTAAGTCTTGATAACAAGCACTTATTAAATTCGTGTATTTCATTTCAGGAAATTGCCGGTCGATTAAATGAATTGCGTTAAAAAAATGGTTATACGATTTTTTCCAATTCTTCTTTTTGAAATAACACTTCCCTTTCAGATACTCAATAATAGCATGATATGGATGTTTTTGTGGAATAGGAAATTCTCTTAACTGCTCTAACCCTTCTTCATAGTTTGCCAAGTCAATGGTATTTTCTATGGAAATCAGTTTTAATTTCAACTCTTCCATTAAGCTGCTTTCTCGGTTTTTTTGTTCCTTTTCCTTCTCCTGTATGTAAAATTCGGAAATATCCTCTTTTAAACCTAATTTTTTTAATGCGTATTTCATTTTATCCTCACTAACCTGTCCTTTTCCACTTTCTATATTGCTTAGTACGGTTTGAGATAAAAAAGAATCTACGAGATCACTTTGGCGTAAGTTTTTCGATTTCCTTACTTGACGAATAAACTTACCAAACTCGATTCTATCCACTCTATTCATTTTACATGAGCCTCCTAAAAAATTTTTTTACTTGTTGATGGGAAAAATCAATAATTTATTGCTAATTAACTGAATATATCGCCTATTTCGGGTGAGTAACGCCCGAAATTTTTTGTCCTAAACCGTTATTTGGTGAATATTATGTTTGATCAGAGTATAACTTCAGAAATTTGCAATAATTTTCTTAAATATTATATAATACAAACAACAAGTTTGGCAATATTTCCATATAAATGTTTTTTGGAAGGAGGAAAGTAATGTTGAAACTCCAAGTTGAAGGCAAAGCACACCAAGTCGAACCATTTCTGTGTGACCTAAAGCAACGACCACAAATCGAACTTCACCAAGAGCGCGTTCAGGAAATGGCTGATGACGATCGGATTTGTTTCACATGTGAAGTAGATCTGCAACCGTCACGCCGGGTAAAGATTGTTCATCTAATAACCCAAAATGGTGGAGAAATTCGGATGCCCTTGCTTGATGTCATTTACGCAGAAATTGAGGAAGGAAGGAAAATCCTAGCGGGAAAATCGTTTGATATCTTTGCGGATAGAAAAAAAGAGCCAGAAAAAATGGCTCAGACAAAATAAAGCTATTTTCCCCATTATATCATGGATAGGGGATAGAGGGAACCGAGTAGAAGGGGTTCCTAAATGATGAAGGAAAAAATTATTTACTGGTGGGATCAATCGGAACGAGTACTTATTGTTATTTGTCCTTCCAGAAATAGACTGAAAAGGATTAAAAATCCGAGGAAGATCGAACGTTTTTTGCAAGTGCATCAGGTCACATTGGAAGAGTGCAAGGGAGTTCATTGGGATTTTGACTACTCAGGTCTGTTCAGGAAATTTTGGTGGTAGGAAAACGGATTGTAATTATGGGAAAGTGGTAACACATCAAAGGATTGGATACTCGGAGAGAAATGCCGGGTATCCAGTCAGTTAAAGGGTGTTTGAAAGGTGTTGCGATTAACTGTAGAGGGACCTGAAGAGAAAGTGAGAGCCTTTTTGAAGGATTTCTCAATCCTTCCGCAACATAAAGTATTGGCTACGTCCGTACCTTACGAAGATGATGAATTGGCAAAAGGCGAGGTACAGATTCTTTGCCATTTTCGACATATCCCGCTGAGTGAAATCAACGAACCGATTTCCGTTACGTTTCAAACCAAGGATGGGAAGTATTTAAACTTTCATTTGTTGAGTGGGCACGTCATTCGGGATGGAGATACCATCTCAGTAACAGGAAGGGCCGCAGCTGGTCTGTTGAAGGAGTAGTAATATTGGTTCATAACAAAAAACGTGGTGATTCGTGCTTATGTACTAGGAGGTAACACTCGTGATGGTTGGCTTAGGTGTGATTGGGGTTTTATGTGCTCTAGGGAAAATGATTTTCTTACTAAGGAAAAGTAAAGATCCTCTTTTATATGAAATCGCTGATAAAACCTCATTTTTTGATTACTTTCTACTCTTGATGACTCTAATGATTTTTTTATTTGACATGGACGACGTTATTCAGCTACAACTCCTCGATCTCTTTCTCGTTGTTGGGATTGCAAACACAATCATGACTTTTTACTTTGCCAGAAAGATAAAGAAAAGGGTTCGATAATATGATCAAGCAAACAGAAGATGAGTGGTTACTGGAGATGAGTAAGCGATTTCCGAACTTAAGAAAAGCGACCTTTGAATGTCCACAGTGTGGTCATGTTCAGCCGATTGAGGATTTTCTTAATCTCAATCTCGATACAACCAGGGCTTATAAGGATTGTCTGGGACGATTTCGGTTGTGAGTTTACTGTAGATGCCGGAGCATGTTTATCTGATAATGTCCGGATAGTGGTGGATTGAAAAGGCAATGAATTTAAGGTGTTTAATTTTATCTAGTCGACATCAATTTTACAAAACACGTATTATTTGAAGGAATTGACCAGTAAACCATAGAAAAGTATTTAGTAAATATATTCTAGATTATTAATATTCTGTCAGGGGGGTTATTAAATGGAAATCTATATTGCTTCAGGTTCGGGAATTGATGTGGAGAACCATCGTTTTGAATTGGTCGAACGTAAAGGTGTTGGTCATCCAGATACTATATGTGATGCAATTGCAGAGAGAGCATCACAATATTATTCTCGACACTGTATTCAAAGATTTGGTCGGGTTGCTCATCATTGGTTTGATAAGGTTATGCTGATCGGTGGTGAAGCGGATATTGACTTTGGAAGAGGTGAATTGATAAGACCGTATATTGTCATCTTTGCCGGTAAGGCCGCTTATGCTTTTGGGAATCAGAAAATACCTGTTTATGAAATATTGCATCAAGCAGCTGTAGATGTGTTGTCAGAGGTATTAACGGACTTTGAACCTTCCAGAAGCCTTGAGATATCTGTACAAGTTGTCGACTATTGTGGACCGAGTCGAAAAAATTCTCGTTATCGTCCAATGGTCTTAGATGATTTAGTTTCTCTTGATGATAAAAACCGTATTTCAAATGATTGCAACTTGTTGTCTGGGTACGCACCATTGACTTGTCTTGAACAGATGGTACTTTTCTGTGAACGATATATAAATAGTGCAGAATTTAAGCGAGTCAACCCGGATACAGGTTGGGATGTGAAAGTATTAGGGAGTCGTCATGATGATAAGTTTAAGCTGTTAGTGAATTTGCCTTTCATTGCAAAGTATATTCGTTCGAAATCTCAATATATTCATCGAAAAGAAGAGGTTACAATGTTAATCAAGGAAAATATTATAAAAAAATTCAAAAAGGATATCGATATAATAATAAATCCAGATGGAGATCGAACAAGTCGTCCATATTTAACAGTTTTCGGATCTGTTGCAGATACGGGAGATGTTGGTGTTGTGGGGCGTGGTAACCGTATAAACGGATTAATTACCCCTATGAGGTCTATGAGCATAGAGGCTCCTGCAGGTAAGAATCCACTCGATCATACAGGAAAACTTTATGGGATACTTGCTCAGCGGTTAGCAGAAGAAATTTATAGTATTTATAACAGGTCAGCTGAGGTGAATATATTAACCTCAAAAGCAGCTTCTTTATATGATCCGGATGAAGTTATTGTACACATTGAGGGCTGGACAGGGAACGAGGAAGATAAAGGAACATTAAGAAGAATTATTGATTCACGTATTAGGTCCGTGGACAGTATTACTGAAGAGTTAATATTTAAAGGGATCACTATGTGGTAATTTCTTTGAATATATACGAGAGTGGGGTGGTGGGCTTTGAAATCTGAGATTTTGGAAGCTTTAGGTGAATGCGTGGCTAGGCCAGAAGAACCATTAGCGTTTTGGATATATCCGTATCATTTTAATCCTAAAACCGACACAAAAACCAACCAGTTCATTTGCATGTTAAAACCAGAATTATGCAGAATTCAGGATGGAGTTAATATTCAAGGGGTATTGGAATTAATTGAAAATAGATTTTATTTATGGGGTGTTCAGATAAGAGCTATTCGAGTATTCTCTGCAAAATATTTAGAGAAACACGATCTCATCAAAAAACAGTATTCTGTATTAAATAAAGTGTCGAAGTATGGATTAGAAGCATGTCCCGATATTGTAAGAAAGCGATTATACCAGATGTTTCCGCAAATCAAAGATAATATCTGCAAAGTAGAAGGTAGTTTTCAAGTTTTAAAAAGATACCCCAGTTTGTCTCCACTTGCATTAGAAGTTCTTTCACAAAATGTTAAGACAGTTAAGCTTGGCTCTGGGGTATATGCTATTTCCTTAAAAATTGATGGTACAGACTATGTTGTCCTTAATCCCTTCTATCCTTGCCAATTGGATTGGTTTACAAAAGAAGGAAATGCAGTAGTAGTATTTGAATGTCTGTCATCCAGAGATCTAAAAGATATACGTCAGAAATTGGTTGGCGATATTAACCCATATTTGGCCGCACAAGAATCGTTAAGACATCTATTGTTGAAATATAACAAGGAGTTTAATTTGTCAAATGTAAGTATTCGTTTTAATGGAATTCACATCTCCCCAGGGCCTGTAGAAGGATTATTTGGTATTATCCGTTATTTCAGTGATGTACATCAAGACAAGTTAGTTCATATTCAAGATACATCTTTCGGTAACTTGTTGATGCAAAATGGCATGGATAAAGATCAGATTACGAAAATGGAAATCAACCCCATTTTATCAGTAGGAGAATCCAATGTACCGCTATTTGAACTCACAGAAGAAATGAATTGGACAGATGCTATAAAAATTATGCATAATTGCTTTTTAAATTGATGATTAGGAATGCCCATGGGGGGATATTTAGTATGACCAGAGAGGGTGGAACGAACGAGGCTCAGCTTGCATTAGAAGTGTTTACTCGATTTTTTATGGACAGTTTTACAAACATAGATCCACTTCAAGGTGCTAGTCCCAATCGGGTTTGGTTGATAACAAGCAGTTCAGGAGATTATGTATTAAGGAAGTGTGTTCGAAATAATGATAGAGAGTGGCTTCTGCACTTGGAAAAACTGACAGATATGTTATTACGCTACGAATTTCCTGTTGCCCCAATATTAAAATCTCGACAATGTGATCGAACTATTTACCATGCAGGATATCATTGGCAGTTAAGGCCCTATGTTAAAGGGAGATTTTTTCAGCTTGGTCAAGATACTGATATGGTCGAAGCCATACGCATAATTCTTGATTTGCATAATATTAAAAACTTGCCGTCAGGTCCTCCTAATCCCAATATCGGTATTGAGTATTGGTTAGAACACCCTGATGTCTGCTTAAAAGAGACAGAAATTGAACTATTAAATTGTTGTAATAAAGAACAAGTTACACAGCTCTCATCTAAATATGCTGATATCCTGGAAGATTCACTCTCATTACTTTCATTTGATTTGTATCAGACCCTTCCCTATGTTCTTACACATGGAGATTTTCATGGGACGAATTTAATATTTAGTCAAAATCGAATTATTTCAGTGCTTGATCTTGACACGATTGAAGTTCGACCACGTATTTATGACCTGGCAATAGCAGCATTTTTCTTAACACGAAAAAAACGTGGGAGTTTTGCTATTGATCCTAGACGTACAAAAACATTTCTTCAAACCTACTCGGCACATAATAATCTATCTCTCCTTGAGTTACAAGTGATTATTCCTATATTACAGCTTCATTTTTTGCCTACCGGTCGCTATTTGCGTCTTATGTATACTGAAACTCCCGAACTATTAAACTGGTATCTCGACTGGTCTTTAAACGCCGCTGTTTCTGTTAAAAGACTCTTAACTTCAGTGATTAAGACAATTTGAGCTTAATGATAGGAGGTGTTTAAGATAGGAGAAAAACGTGTTGCTGTTGTTTCAGGCGCTAATCGAGGCATTGGAAAAGAAGTATGTCGGCAACTGAAAATTAAGGGTTACCAAGTTTGTCTGACTGCTCGCAATGAAAATGATGCACATAGAACTGCACAAGAGCTTGATTGTACCGGGAAGATGGTTATTGGTCATCAACTTGATGTCACTGATCAAAAAAGTATCGAATGTCTCAGAGATTTTATTACACAGGAGTTTGGCAGAGTTGATGTTCTAATAAATAATGCAGGTGTGTTTTTGGATAATGAAATGAATGGCCAATATCCAAGCATATTAGAAATGGATGCTCAACTATTGATATCTACAATGGAAGCGAATGTGTGCGGAGCATTAAGTCTAATTCAAGTCTTTTTTCCGTATATGAAGCAGGCTAACTACGGAAGGATTGTAAATGTTTCAAGTGGAATGGGAAGGATCGCAAGTATGCAAGTAAATGAATCAATTCGACGAGATTTGCGTAGTGGGCCTTTTTACCGAATATCTAAAGCGGCCCTGAACATCGTGACTCGTATAATTGCAGCAGAGGCCGCTGGATTTAATATATTAGTAAATGCTGTTTGTCCTGGCTGGGTTCGAACACGAATGGGGGGATCAAGGGCAGTCCGATCTGTTGAAGAAGGTGCTAAGGGGATCGTATGGGCGGCAACATTGCCCAATGATGGTCCATCAGGAGGTTTTTTTCGAGATGGAAAGAGCCTAAATTGGTAAATTGTTTTGTCAGCGGGTTATTCGAAAATATATTTGAAAGGTTGTGTTTATTTTGCCTAATAATATTCGGGTCGCAATTGCTGGAGTTGGATCATGTGCTTCCAGTCTTATCCAATTGGTTGCTATGGCCAAAAGAGAAGAGGCCGGTCAAAGCCTTTCTGGAATTATGCATGAGGAAATCGGCGGTTATAGAATTAAGGATATTGATTTCGTTTGTGCTTTTGAAGTAGATCAACGAAAAGTTGGATTGGATCTGGCTGATGCGGCTTTTACCGAGCCAAATATTGCAAAAAAACATATAGATATTCCTTTGCAAAATGTTATTGTAACAGCTGGACCACTTCTGGATGGGATTGATGGGCACCTTTCTCAAATCATTAGACCTGCGGAGCAAGCGCGTCAAGTAGAGACAAAATATGTTACCAAGAAATTGAGGGATGCTCAGGCAGATGTTTTAGTCTGTTATTTGCCTACTGGGTCATATGAAGCAGTCAGGGCTTATGCCACTGCTGCATTGGAGGCAAAAGTTGCTTTTATTAATGCAACCCCGGAGCCTGTAGCGACCGATTCGTACTTTCAAAAAAAATTTCTTGAAGGCGGAGTACCATTACTGGGAGATGATTTGAGGAGCCATCTTGGGGCCACAACACTTCATACCGCATTAATTGAGCTTTTTCAATCTCGCGGTATAGAAATAACAAATACGTATCAGCTTAATTTTGGTGGCAATAGTGATTTTTTCAACCTTTCATCGCCGGGAAGGTCAACCAGCAAACAAAAATCTAAACGTAATGCATTGAATGCAGCCGGGATTGATGCAAGTAATGTCTCTGCCGGTCCAAATGGATATATACAGTACCTCGGTGACAATAAGGTTTGTTATCTGCGATTAGAAGGGCGTTCTATTTTGGAGTCTCCTATTTCATTAGAATTACGGCTTGAGGTTGAAGATAGTCCGAATTCTGCTGGTGTAGTTATTAATGCAATTCGCGTTGCACAGACTTCCAAAAATTTTGGTTTGTCCGGCGTTATTGATGAAGTTTGCTCGTTATTGTTTAAAAGTCCACGTTACGGTGCTACGGAATCTGAGGCTCTAAACCACTTTTCGAATTTTGTTAGAAAATATTCTGGAAAGGAGTTTTTTAGGTTAAATTCTAAGGAGGAAAAAATAGATGAAAGGGATTAAAGGGAAGGTAGTTATTGTCACTGGTGGAGCCCAGGGGATTGGTCGAGCAACATGTGAAGCATTTATTTGTCATGGAGCAAAAGTCGTTATTGCTGATATTAATAAAGAGGTAGGTAAAAAGACTGAACAGGAATTGAAGAAAAAAGGTGGTGCTGTACTTTATGTAGAGACAGATACAGCTAATGAAAGTAGTGTATCAAACATGGTCAAAAAAACTACCGAAATGTTTGGTCGAGTCGACATTCTAGTAAATGGTGCAGCAGTATTTATTATGCGTGGAATTGAAGCGACTGTTGATGAATGGAGAAGAATCATGGATGTAAATATCATGGGGTATGCATTGTGTGTAAAACATGTGGTCCCGGAAATGGTCAAAGTGGGAAAGGGAGCAATTATCAATATTGCATCAACATCAAGCTTCATTGCCCAGCCTAAATACCTGACATATAATGCTACCAAGGCTGCGGTCGCTAATATGACTCGTTGTATGGCGTTGGATCTAGCCGAACATAACATTCGTGTCAATTCTGTATGTCCTGGAACGGTTTGGACCAAGAATGGAGAGGAATTCATAATGAAAACTATGGGGTTAAACCGAGAGCAAGCTGATTTACATCCGGAAATTGGTGGTGCTCATATGCTTAAACGTACAGCTGATCCGGAAGAAATTGCTTCTGTAATAGTATTTTTGGCTTCAGATGAGGCTAGTTTTATGACGGCGGAAAATGTAATGGTTGATGGAGGGTATACGGCTCAGTAGGTTACTACAATAAAGGAGATTAAAAACATGAAGTTTGATTTGCATACTCATCATGATCGGTGTGGTCATGCAATTGGAAATTTAGAGGACTATATTAAAACAGCTATAAATTATGGCCTTCAGGTTATTGGTATTTCGGACCATTCCCCTTTCTTTGCAAGTCAAGAGGATCATTTGAAACCTTGGGTAGCTATGGCTAAAAGTGAGTTTCCTAACTATGTATGTGAAGTGCTACATCTCAAGGAGATGTATCAAGATAAAATAGAGGTTTTATTGGGAGTAGAGTCAGACTTCTTCCCTGAATATATAGACATTTACAAAAATATTTTCGGCAAGTTTCCATTTGACTATATTATTGGTTCAGTACATCGAACTGGCGGCATTAATATATTTAATAAACAACGATGGGAAGGATTAAAAGAATCAGAATATTCGAGAGAAAAGGAGATTTATTATGCTTTAATACAGGAATCGGCAAAGAGTAAAATGTTTGATATCCTTGGACATATAGATGCAATCAAAGCACGGTGTCCTTATTTTTCTCAAGTCAAAACGGATATAGTGGATGAAACATTAAAGATTATTGCTGAATGTGATGTGGTTATTGAAGTAAATACTTCGGGAAAGACGAAAGATTGTGGTGGATGGTATCCCTCGGATGAAATACTTGAAAGAGCGTGTTTCTATGGTGTAAAAGTAACCTTCGGTTCAGATGCACATGAACCTGAACGTGTTGCAGATGATTGGGAAAAGGTGAGGACATTTTTGATGGAGATTGGTTATAAAGAGTGGGCAATTTTTCGGAAACGAAAAAGGGTGCTTCTATCTTTATAAAGCTCTTGTTCGTAAAGCAAGAGCTTTTTTCTTTTAAATCCAAATCAGAGCTACATATTGACAATATTACTAATATAAATAAAATGGTAAGCGTATTGAAAAAAATGGCAGAATGAAGGTGATTAAGATTAATAACGAATTAAAGCGTGTTGATGTGGTGTATGTATTGATTGCAGATAATCAAGGTGAAAATATACTAATGGTTCAAAATGAAGAGTCTTGGAGCCTTCCGGGCGGAAAGAGAGAGGATGGTGAGACTTTTAAGGAAGCTGCAATTCGTGAAGTAAAAGAAGAAACGGGCTTAGATGTTGAACTTGATGGAGTTGTTAATATCAATGAACGTATCGCTAAAGATCATGATTTATTTATCACATTCCGGGGTAAGATCGTGGGTGGAGAAATTATGCTCGGAATTGATACCGAAATACAAAAAGTAGAGTGGAAATCTATAAACCAAGCCCAGGAATTAATGCCTTGGTATGGTGATCTAAAAGCATTGCTTTCAAAGCATGCACGCTATTTAGCTGAGTGACTATATATTCGAGTTTTTAGTCAATGAATTAACAAAGCTATTGAACTCACTAGTAGATTTAATACATATGTAGGTTATATTTTCCCTAGCCTCTTTGAATAGTTCTTCAACAAATTCTCGGTTATTCTTATGACTTCTGATGATAAAAGGGAGAAAATCTCCAAACAAATGGGCTAGGTTTTCACGGTTCCCATTCCAGAGTTCCTTCCCTTTTACTACATTTGTAATAGTTCTCGATACTATCCTAAACAGAGTAATGTGCATTTGAAAATCTAGCCAAATGAGGGTATCTGCTCGATTCATTATTGGTTCCTTCACATGGGGATACAGCCCTTCAATGATCCATTGATCTAGGCTGCATATTTTGGAAATGCTCTCTAAAAATTCATGATCCCTTGCTTTTGTCCATTTAGGTCCCCAAAAATATTGGTCAAGCTCGTAGTGAGTGATCTTTAACCTTTTACTCATTATTTCAGCAAGAGTCGTTTTACCAGATCCGGAACTTCCCACAATCCATATACGATTTCCTATTTTCGGCCTAAATATATGTATCACCTCAGTCGGTATAACGGTCTAAATGAATCATACCAATTATTTTCACTTGTTTCAAAATAAAGTGCAATAGTTGTTAATCCAGAAGGAGACCATAGTGTAAGGTTCTACGATAGCTCACAACAAGTGTTGGGGATTATTTATAAACCGAACTTTGCTATCCTTAAAAGACGACTTCAAAAATTGGGCGAATTATGTTAGGGCGTGTCTGGTGAATATTCTATGATTCCGTTCTAGAATGAAAATTAACACAACATTTCAGGGAGACTGTTTATCGTTAATGAAAACTATGGAGGACGAATCCATAGACCTTATTTTTGCAGACCCGCCATTCAACTTAGACAAGAAATACGAATCAGGTATAAACGATAAGGTAAGCGAACTAGAATACCTTGAGTGGACAGAGAAATGGGTATTAGAGTGTGTAAGGTTACTTAAACAAGGTGGTTCTCTATTTATCTGGAATCTACCTAAATGGAACACTTACATATCCAGTTTATTAAATCATTACCTTGACTTTAAACATTGGATAGCCGTTGATATTAAATACAGGCTTCCAATAAAAAACAGGTTATATCCTGCTCACTATTCTCTTTTGTATTACACTAAAGGTGAGAAAGCGAACACATTTAATGAACAGAGATTACCGTTAGAAGTATGCAGGCATTGTTATGGCGACATACATGACTACGGTGGTTATAAAGACAAGTTAAATATCAAAGGAATTAATTTAACGGATATATGGTCAGATATTCCTCCTGTTCGTCATAGTAAATATAAAACAAGAGGGAGTAACGAACTTTCACTAAAATTGCTTGAAAGAATCATTAGTCTTGCGACGAACGAAGGTGACATAGTATTTGATCCATTCGGTGGAAGCGGTACAACATATATCGCAGCTGAAATACTAAAAAGACGTTGGATTGGGATTGAAATAGGATCTACCCAGATTATAAAAAATAGATTTGACGATATTGAATGGCAAAGAGAGTATGTTAAACAAATTCAGGAAAATACTAACACTTTATTTACAGAGGAGATGAAGTTAAAACGGAGACAATTCGGTCACTGGTTACCAGAAACACTTAAAAGTAAGGGTGACAATAGTAAATCGAAGAGGGAGAAAGTCCAGAAGGAGGAAATTCAGTTCAAACTTAACTTCTAGTGAGGAAAGGTGCCAGAACCAACCAGTGCTTAAAACGAGTGCTGGTCTTTTTTCTGTATGTAATATAAATCATCATGTAGATGACGTGTATATCATTCCGTTATTAGTTTCCAATAGTTCGCTAACGTCTGGCCACATCTTTGGACAAATAGACTTCCGTTCCTTTCCCCACGATCCGACCGTTCTTTCTTACTGGCTGTGCTGACCTAGGCGGTAGACTTTTCTTCCTTTTCGAAAAGGATCGTGGGTTTGTTTGATTAATGAAAGATAAAATTGGAGCGCTATAAAATACGACATAAAAATCCTCCACTTAGCCTGGAAGGTTACCATTGTGGAGGAATTAGAACTTTTTGTGATAACAATAAACCCCACCTTCCATCAATTCCCGCTTGACATAATATATTGCTATAAAAAATACATAGCGGAAGGTGAGAGGAATTTGAGGAGACTTGATGCAAGTAAAGTTTTTCAACTCTTCATCATCGTTTTTCTCTTCGCATTTGTTGGCATAGGGATTTTGGGGAGTGACCAAGCTTTTGCGAGTGGAAGTAGCTTTAACGTTCCCCACGTGAATGATCACTTTGAAAAGGTTCAACCAGGCCCGGCATCGGAGAAAGAACCGTCATTGTCTCAGACGCCTCAAAAAGAGCAGGGAACGTTGGATTGGTTGACGAAACCTTTGAAGAATGTGTGGAATTGGACGAAGGAAAAAGCCTCAGAGGCCTGGGAATGGACCAAGGAAACAGCCTCCACCATATGGAACTGGATGGATAAGGTCATCGCGAAGATCAGCGAAGTCGTGGTGGATGCCCTTTCTGCTGTCTGGAACTGGATGATGGAACATAAGGGAATTACCATTACGATTTTAAGTATTATTGGTATCATCGTGGCCATCGTCGGTTTCGTTTTTGAGGTTGCTATTGCCGCCTTAGTCGGCGTTGGGGTTTTGTTGGGTGAAATTGTCAGTGCACTCATTTCATGGTTTTCAGGAAGCGGATTCCTGAGCGAGGAGATGCTTCGGGACATCATTATTGGGGGAATTGCCGGAGGAATCTCGGGACTGGCCGGTTATTTTGCAGAATTCCTGGCCGAATTCCTGATCGGAGAAACGGGGGTTCTGGCTTCGATCGGCTCCAGAATCCCCTGGCTGAGCCGGGCTTTTCCCAAAATGTTCGGTAATGCCGTGATGGCGGGAACGGACCAAGGCATAACAGATTACCTGAAAACGGGTAAATTCAATCTGAAAAGGGCAATGGTGGCCGCTGCGTTCGGTTTCTTCCTTGGCTTTGGCGGCTGGTACATAAGCGGCCATTTAGATGGCATTATTACCAAAATCAACGGGCTCAGCCTCTCGCCGGCATTCGAGGTATTTCCAGATGGAACTGCTTCTGCACCAAAGACAATCGGCGATACCCCATTCGGCCAGTGGTTACAGAAGTTTGCCAGCAAGTCAAATGGTAAGAAGTATGCCAGCGCTAGTTTTGAAGAGGAATCTTTATTAAAGAACAGTATCCGAAGTAAATTTGGTGAGGAAGAAGGAAAACGAAAAATAGATGCCTTATTTCGGGCGGTTTACAACAAAGCGTATAAAGAAGATCCAGTAAAAAGAGGTACTTTTGGTTTGCCAGATGACATCGTGGTAGATAACGGAAAAATCATTATTGTGGAGGAAGCAAAGCTGTATTCCAAAGATGCCATCAAAGATCTGGCTCTGTTAGCAGAGAAAAAACCTAAACAATTTATAGAAGAGGGTCTTATCGTTAAAAATAGCAAAGGAAATGAGTTTAATGCCTTTATTCAGTTATATAAACATAAAAACGCGATCGATTATCTAAATCAGCACTTGGATGACCCGACTATTCAAGAGAAGGCACGGGAACTTGGCATAACTCAAAGAGCAGATAAAGTCGAATATTATATCAAGGTTCCCGATTGGGCAGAGGATGAAGATATGAAAACGATTGTGGATACTTTTAAGAAACAGCTTGGCATTGTTGTAAAATACCGTAAGGTTAAATTTGGAAAATGAGATACTGATTTCATAAGGATGCAATGGTAAAAACGTGAAGTGAAAAGGGGAACTGACCAATGGATGAAAAGAATTATTTAGCTTATACCGGTTGGGGAGGCTATCTGGTGGATGGTTATTGGAACGCGGCAATCAAAATATGTGAAAAGTTATTAAAACATTGGGGAGGAATACAAGCAATAACGGATTATAAGGTGGGGGATATTGCAAGAGAGATCAAGGATTTAGCTGAATTCAGAAATATTGTTGAGACCCGGTTGAAGAATTTTGACGCCTTTAATGTCGTTTTTTTTAATCCCGTGGTTCAGGAGGAGCCCTATGTTCACCGCATGTTTATCAGTGATTCTGTAGTGGCGATTTCGGAGTATGATGGTGGGAAGTATTTCAAGGAGAATTCGGCGTTAACCGATCATTTTATCACGGTGATGAAAGACATTGCCCGGATCAGGGAGATTCAGGATCTGTGGTTGGGGAACTTGCGGGCTGGTTTTATGGGGAATATCTATTTTCTTTATCGCCCTGAAAAAATCTATGACTATAGGGCCTCTCTGGAACCGCATCCGCAGTTGCAAGAGTTATTAAATCTTTTGGAAGCTCACTTACCGAGGGAAGTCATTGTTGAAACGATTGTCCGGGAAATCGGAGAAGACTGTGTGGAGTATCTTGACAACGGCAAGATTTTTGTGCGTTTTTATGGGGAGCACTTATTTGATGTAAAGGTGGATAAGATTGCCTTATTGAATCAGATCCGAAAAAGAGTAGAAAGTTATTTAGACAAAAAAAACATACACTTTAAGCACCTCGTTTATTAAGAAAAACAAAAAATTCCCAATGATACGTTCCATTCTTTGTATACTGCCTGCCCCCAAACGAAAGCTTTTGAATCGTGAATCGTTTGGGGTTTTTAATCTGTTCCCGTCAGTTAAAGATAAGCAGGTATGTATTGAACAGGCAGAAGTTATTTCTTTTTCAGATGATGAGGGTTTAATACAATTAGTGAAATCGAGAGCTCATGGAACGATCAGACATACCGGTGGTCGTCAGATTTGGAGGGGGAAGACGCTAATAATTACAAAGTGAGGGATTGACATGGATGAAAAAATGAAATTACAAATGATTGACGGGATCAATAAAAGCAAAGATATTGTCATTGGTCGTTTTCGTTTTATGTTTCAATACCCTTTTCATCCTGATACTACATTTATTCTTTTGGAAATAGATGGTTATTACGGGGATTTTGGCATTTCTGTCACGCAGATGAGTGGTTGGGGAAGACAGTTAAATACCAATGCGCATGGAGAAGACGATTCAGATTTAACTGGATTTATTTTTCATATATACGATAATATCGATCAAGATGAGTCAGAGATTGTGGAAGACGATGAATTGGTAGAAGAGATAGATGAATTTGCAAAGGACTATTTTGTTTCTTTTTTTAAAAAGTGTTTTGATGAAGCCGGCGGAAAACAGTCCAAGCTCCCTTATTATTTGTTTTACCCGAATTCCGGAGATACCTATGATTTGTTAAATGACAAATGGACTTACCCACAATAATTATCTTTGCCAGAGTTAATAATTCATTGTTGCCATTTGTATTAGACAAAAGCCCATTCACCTGTGAAGATGGTTCAGGGTATTGTCTGAAAAGCATTTCTTAAATAATCCGGAAATTCGATAGATGCTTTTTCTAACTCATGTTATGTTAAAATCATAAATAATATTGCAAAGGAGTAGCTAATATGAACATTTGGGAATCTCACCAAATAGAAGAGAAAATTCGTGAAGTTTTGCAAGATGAATACAAGGGAGATCATCATTTTGGGAATCCTCTAATGACGGCATATCAAATTGCGATTGGCATTTGCAAACGATATCCTGATCTGTTGGTGAATATTGATATGCAAATTGGGGGAGAAGGCGTGGACAAATCCTTTGCACGCTATCTGGCGAACCAACTTTCTAAGAGAATAAAAAATGGAACAATTTCCGATATAGAAGGTTTTTCGATCTCGGGCAAATACATAAGGGAGATTGATTTCAGCGACCATGAGCATGTTGAACGTGAAGCCAATATCGGAAGTGAATTTTCTGCTTTCCGGTTGAAAGGCTAACCATTCTGATGGTGGAAGTAAAAAAGACGATCCAAGGAGATCATCATGTCTTTTCAAGAATAAGGAGAATAAAAACATGGCTACTTCCAAAAGGTAGCCATGTTCTTGGAGAGATTGGATTTGGGTTTAGCGTCTTCATGTTTGAAGAGAATACTCTCCCCTTTCCTGCAACGGAACCAGATCCACTCATTAGCGGGGATATTCAAACTGACAGTTGGTTTACCTTTATTTTAAGCACTGATTATGTTACAATAAATAAAATTAAAAAATTTTAAACAATTGGATATTACGCAAAAATCATTTGTAGAATGATTGAATAGTATTTTAAATTGATATGTCTAATTTAGGTATCATGGAGGGAACATCTTGAAGCAGTTGGTTAGAATACTTTTTTTTCTTGTTTTATTGGCATTTATAATCTTCCTTGCATATGAAATTATTCTTTATTTGGCAATTCCGGATAGTACAGGCACCGTGGATTGATAACTTTTTTATTTATTAATTCTAAGTTGACAATTTTCCTTTTTCCAGTTTTGAGAAATTCGAAGCAATACTCCATTACTGACTATAACTTTATTTTGTTCGTAAACATAGGAGCGCTTTTTACCTGTCAAAGATCCATGAACAGTCTGCAGTTTTTCATCATCAATGATTTTTTTTAATTCATAGCAAGGGTAGAGTTTCTTTCCATCATAGTATCCGACAATGTAGTAATCACGAAAGGTTGTCATGATGACTTGATTAGTCGGGTTTCCATTTAAATATATAACAGGGAGTTTTTGCGGGTTTGTTGTTGGTAAGGAATATACAAGGAAAAGGAAAAAAAGAGTGGAAATCGTTGCAAAAAATAATCTAGTTCCAATTTTTAGCATTTTTACTGTTGAAAATATAAAACCAATAATAACTATAGGTATTATAACAAGAAAGCTAAGGCGGATCTCTCCTTTGATCATCACAATCAAAGTAAGCAATAAATATAATATCATTAATACAACCAGTAAGATATTTGAAAGTAATTCGTTTTTTCGTTTTAGGAAAACAAAGAACACATATATATTTACTGATATTATGTAAAGTATGAGAAAGATGGCTAGTAAAAAAACAATTTCAAACTTAGTGCTACGAACCAGATCAATTTCCAAGTAAGTGTATGGTATTTCCCAATAAGTGAAAAATCCAAAGTGGTAAGAAAAAGTAATAAGAAACCAAACTGTTAATAATCCTGCTACGATAAGTTCTGCTTGCAAAATGTTTGCTATGAAGGGATGTTTTTCGGTAAATGGCACTTGCTCTGTTTTATGTTCATATTCAGGAATCCACAATTTTTGTCCGCCTATTTCTGTTACTTTCCATTTCATGTGCCAGTCTCCCTTATCAGAATTTATTGAATAATTATAACATAATTTTTAAAAAAAGGGGTGTAAGGTGGAGGGGTTACGATGAGAAAAATTATTGGGGTGGTAGTGTTTGGACTATTTGTCCTGTTTATTTTTTTCTTGTGTTTTAATGCGACCCCAGCTACAGAAACAGAAAGCGCAGTGTCCAATCCAACAGAAAACCTGCCTCCAAATTATGCAGCACCAGCTCAGAGGGCCATAGGATTTTCTGAAGATGAGTATAAAGAATTGATTAACGCGTTAGGAAGCGAGAGGCTTGTACACGAGTACATTTTCAAAACAGGTAAAATGATTCCTGGAACTATTTTGATTACTCCTGAAAGTTCTAAGGTTTTTATAGGAGACACCATTCGCTTTGGACATGCAGCGATCGTGGGGCCAAGTGGCGATAAGGTGATTGAGGCACCGGGAATGAAAGAGAAAATAAGAGAAGTTCCTCTTTCAAAATGGATTAAGAGATATAAGATGTGGACCGCTTATGTGGTCAAAGGAGCGACCATGGAGCAAAGAGTGGATGCCGCTAAATATGCTCTTCGTCAAGTTCAGGAAGGAAAAGGTTATGTCAAAACTGTTCGTGGGTTGCTTTATGATAAAAAAAGTGAGGAAGCTTTTTATTGTTCCTCTTTAGTTTGGCGTGCTTGGTGGGAAGCGAGTGATGGTAAAATAGATATTGATTACAATGATAACCAGGCTGTTAATTGGCGGGATGATCCAACAATAAGCAACTTATCGCTTTTGGATTTTGCTCGCTATTTAGACTACAATAAATTTTACGAAACAGTATTTCCTGTCGAAATCATCAAGGATCCTTCAGTTGTTCCTATAGCGCAAAGTGTGGATGCTAATTGGTATCCAATAACTGAAGCAAAATTGAGCTTTAAAAATGAATTTGCGTATATTGGTTTGGGATGGAAAGACATTAGAAAAGCAGAAGTTTATCAGTCAAAAGGGCACCACTATGAACTTTACGTTGTGAAAAATGAAAGTTCTGCATCAGCTAAAATTTGGTTTGAAAAAGCAAATGGGGAAATCATTAATCGTAATCTGTCACCTGGTGAAACAGTTGACGGACAACATTTTGATACTCCTGCCGGAAATCATGTTTGGCATATAGAGTGTTCGAAAAGAAAAAAATGCAAAATTCAAGCAATGATAAGATCCGTTGAGTAACCAACTATTAATTTTGGTCAGGCGATTGAGCCCGCTATTCCCCGCCAAAAACATTAAAGTCGTTGGTGTATCGTTATTTTACCGGAGTGTTAACGTTCATTGACCGGTAAATGTAGCGGTACACTTTTTTTATTCCGCCATTAACCTCCTAAGATATTATTTGCGCGTGCTAAGGAGTTTTTATGGGCTGGAAACATTAAGCGGTAAAGTGAAGGTAGAGGTGGGCGAAGCGGGCTAAAGAACATGGATATGGAACAACGGCCGATGAATTTTAAAACTTCAGGGGTTACCGCAATATACAGTGTTACTTTACCTAACCGATTCGTTCACTGCTTTTTTATAATAGCACAACTATTCCTTTATTTTGTTCGAATAATATTGAATTTTTAATTCATTTATTTTAGAATATTTGTATCAAGTAAATAGAAGGGGTCTTTATGAAGCATTTTTATTCTCAACAGCCTACGGAAAGAATTTGCTTAAAAGTAGAATATTCACCTGTTTGGGAATCGATTTTGGGCATTGCCGGATACACGCATACTCAGTTTCGACACACATTCGATTTGGATGAAAAATGGAAAGAAAATCAGGATTCCATCCCTGCATCACTAGCAAAAAATTTGAAAGTGATAGAGGAAACTAACTTCTGGTATGGGTTACTTATGCTCCAAAACAAACTATCTGCAACCTCTATTCGAGATTTTTCGAATAGACTCGCCAAAATGCCAATTGATTTCTTATATGATACACTTCTGCCTTACAAGGATCGAAATACCGAACCAATGAGAAAAGCGGTAGCCAAGCAATATAATAAAGGTGAGTTTTTTGAGAAGTATGCTTCATATTTTGAAAATCACGACTATTTGGGTGGATATGTACGCGCTCTAGGTCGCTATTCACGTCAGGAAATTTGCGACCTGTTCAACAATACATTGAATGAATGGTACAAGTGGGTATGTCAACGAGAAGAATGGGAAATGTGGACTCGGGCACTTGCCTTTGAACAGAAGCGATATAGTTCACTGGACATTGAGAATCCCATGGAAGAGATCGAAAGAATTACGGGGGGAATAAAGTATTGTCCCGAGCCTTCTGTCTGGACTGTCAAATTGATTCCACATATATCGTATCGTCCGTGGATCTTGGAGTTACGCTCACCCGATACGAAGCTTTTCTTTTACCCTTTGAAGGAAGAGTATTTGATGGAGCCAGGTATCCCGCCGGCTGAATTAGTCCGTGGTCATAAGGCGTTAGGAGATGAACTTCGCTTGAAATTACTTTATCAACTACTAAAGGGACCGTTATCGCTTCAAGAAATGAGTGTTCAGTTCAGTATCTCTAAAACCACGCTGCATCATCACCTCTCTTTATTAAAAGCAGCAAAGTTTATTCGGGTTGATAAAGGGATCTATTCTGCAAATCCAATGCATATTCACTCCTTTACTAGACAGCTCGCTCAGTATCTTGGAGATCTTATATGAAGTTTTTATATGAAAAAGTGCTCTTTTTGATTTTGAAAGGAATAAGTGTGCCCTTCCTGATCAAAGAAGAAAATGCTCGAAACATACAGTTGATTCGGGGCTGGGCCTTTCATTGGTTATATTAGAAGTATTGCGGGCTTGAGGTATTTTGCTTTAAAGTCTAGCCTGCTTGATAGCTGCAGAGAAATCTACGCCGTGGCATTGCATCAAGAAAAGATGGGGACGTATTATACAGCGAGTGTTGATAGGATTTAACAAGTCAGAGGAGGGCATGGAAGAAATGGTATCTTCGATTTGGAAAAATAAAGATTTTTTATGGCTGTTCACTGGAAGAACCATCTCGCAGCTTGGTACATCAATCACCACTTTCGCAATTCCTTGGTTGTTGCTGCAACTAACGGGTTCGGCAATACAAACTGGCATAGCCTTTGCAGTTGGGTTTGTCCCTTATTTATTATTATCTTTGCCAGCAGGTGTTTGGGCTGATCAACACAATCGTAAGACGATGATGATTATAGCAGATAGTGGACGCTTAATATTACTTCTATCAATTCCGCTTACACATCTGCTTGTTGGAGAGATTCCGGTTTTTTTATTGTATGCTGTTCAAGCCGGTGTAAGTATGTTTTCAGCACTGTTTGATGCTGCATATGGAGCATGTTTACCGAATATTGTCGACCGGTCACAGTTACAAGAAGGAAATGCCGCCTTACAGACAGGTTTTTCAATGAGTCGAATTGGTGGTCCGGTAATTGCAGGAATACTCATTTCGTTACTTGGTGCGGCTAATACCCTTTTATTCGACGTTGCCTCTTATGCCGTCTCTATCCTCACGATCTTTTTTATCCGCGCTTCCTTTTCCGAAGTATCAAAACCAAAAAATCAGACTAATATGCTTGCAAATATTAGTGAAGGTGTCCGATATATTTGGAATATTAAAGTAATACGAGTTTTAGCTTTATCCTCTATGCTTGTGAATTTAGTCGGTCCTGGTATGGATATCGCCTTAATTTATCGTATTAAAAACGAATTGCATTTAGCATCTGACTGGGCAGGGATTATTATGGCTGGATTAAGCTGTGGAATGGTTGTAGGGTCTCTTGGCATAGGTCAGGTGAAAAAAAGATTTAGCATGGGAACCTTAATGATGATATCAACGATTGGGCTAGTATTGCCGCCTTTTATATTGACACTATCCACAAATCCGATTGTAATTTTACTTGTCCAGTTTCTTATCGGATTTATGCTTGTTGCTTGGAATGTTCAAACGACAACCATTAGGCAATCTGTAATTCCGGATCACTTACTTGGCCGATGTGTTAGTATTTTTAGATTAATTGTATGGGTTTCAGTTCCGGTAGGGGGTACAGCCTCAGGATTTATAACCGAAAAATGGGGTGTTTCAATATTCTTTTTGTTTGCGGGATGTGTACTGTGTGTGGTTTTTCTCATTTTCCTGAAAACAAAATTGCACAGTGCAGCTGAATCTTATTTCAAAATAGAAGTGAGTTCGTATAAGAAATTGCAATGAGCCACTCACTTTCCCCTGGTAGAATGGGGTTGCCACAACATCCACAGAAGGAAGAGAGTGTAAAATGGCTTAATCCAAGTTCTTAGATGAAAAGGTTTTGCATGGCCTGTTGCAAAAAGATGAGGGATTTCTTGGAAAATAGGTTTAGTGATGTAACGGCCGTTTCGTTGCCAAAACCCCTATAAAAGCAGCGTTTTGAACCACTAACGAAGTGGAAACCAACTTGCTAATTGAATCCCCTTTTTGTTGATAGAGTTTGTATTAAGAACAACAACCATTGTTTTAATGGTAGCTTGTTCTTCTTATTTCGTGAGTAAAGTTCTATTAGGGTAGGAATAGTTGGTTGATATTCTACTTTCTCAAGTACACCATCTATTGTAGTGATCCGGCCAAGCAAAAAGCCAATGTCTTTTCTTTCCTGTAAGAACTTACTAGCTACCTGAATGATCCATTGAGAACTAAGATCATGTCTTCCTTCCTTTTCTTCAAACCATTCAGTAAATGGAGTTCCCCAATCAATGTGCACATAGGGCATTGTTCGTTAAAAAAATAGATATTCACTCCCTGCATCTGTCAACGCCAGGATTAAATTGACCCACTTCAGCCGGTTTAAAATTGACCCACCCCGGTGCCTCATTTAGCCTTTGAAGGTTCCCCGTAAACTCCACTCGTCAGCTTCTC
>NZ_JAECVY010000026.1:0-22524 GCF_016055075.1 Thermoactinomyces sp. CICC 10522
AAGAAATTTGGCGGTATTATTCGAAGGGGATTTATTCGACGGGGAGTGGGTCAATTCTTTTTCGGCGATCCTGGGTCAATTATAGACCGGCGGTAACAATAGCATACAGCGCTCAACATCCAGACGATGCCGACGGTGGTACGGCGTCCAATACGATCGCCAACGTACCCGTGTACGAGATAACCAATATACGAGAGTGCGTTTGACAAAATTAGCATGAATAGTGAATTGCTAAAGGTAATGTGTTTTCCATTAACCAAAACGGTTGTTGAGAGAACGGAAAAGACTTGGATCGCAAGCCAGTTACAGAGAAATGCAAGTGATAGGAAAATGGTATGCTTACGAATATCGGAACCAAACATTTGTCTAATAGGCGTCTTCTCCATTTTAGACAGATCGATGTTGTACTCGAGCGCAAGCTGTTGAGCTTCCGCCCTCCGATTTTCTTTGATGAGGCGTCGTAGTTGCTGCATTTGCTTGAATCGAGGAGATTCTTCCAAACGTGACCAAAGTGTGACGATAACAATGGCCGGGAACGTCGCAACTAGGTACGTTCCACGCCAGCCGATATAGGGTTCCAAAATTGCCGTCATCAGTGACGCAAAAAGGACACCAATGGGCCAACCGCCTTGCACAAAACTCTACAAAAATCCACGGCGTCCAGGCCCCATAATTTCTGATAGATAGGTTGTGTTCACCGCCTATTCGGCATACCCGAGACCCGATAGCGATCGAACTACTACAAGGTAGATTGGGTTCATCGTTAATGCAGTCAATCCGGAACTTAACGCTGCACCAAACGTGGTCAACATCAGCGAGTTCTTCCGACCGAAGTAGTCGGTCATCGGTCCGACCAGTAACGAGAATACGAACGTTCCTACAGATACCCACGTCGCAATTTGAAGGCTCGTTACCGATGACCAATGAAATGACAGTGCAATAACAGGAAGCAGGGTACCAAACAAAATAAAGTCATACACCGACAACATCCAGGCCAGAAACGAGCAGATAAGAGCGTACGTTACTTGTCCACGACTCAAGGTAATATTTTGGATTTTTCTAATAGAATGAGTAGGATCATTACCCAACCTTTCCCCCCTTTTTTTTGATAAATTAGTAGTGTAAGGACTGCTGTAGCCCCCTAGAAGCTTTCAATAGCCTTTAATTGCAATCTTCATGCCAACGTAACTATTAAATAGATAAATTATTATGGGACATCTAATAACGTAGTATTAAAGCGGTTTTTATGTAAATTGGTTCATTTTAAATTGGTAGAAACTAGATATTTTTTAAAGTTTTCGTACCATTATTTTGCATTTTTGCATTGCAATTTGCCAAATTGCAAGAAAACGAACAGGAGGGATTCCTTTGAGCGCATCTGAAATCTGTGCCAACTCCAATCCAATTCCCTGTGACTTGGCAACGTCGATACTCGAAGCAATCCCATCGGCTCTTTGTGTGATAGACCAGTGCGGATCACTGGTATATGGAAATGCTATGGGATTCGATATCTACTCGCGTCTGTCCCGCACAGATGAGAGTAATCTGGTGTTAAACGAAATCAAGCAAGTCCTGAAACAGGGTAAAACACTCATAGCGCACCCCCTCACCATCGACGGGAAGGTCTACGTAGTTACCGCTTCACCCATTTACCATAACAACGTGGCGACGGCGATTTTTGCCACATTCGAAGAGGTTTCCATCTATAGATCCTTATTTGATGTGGAATTTGAATCGTTTCAAACTACTATTGATGATTTGCAAACAATATTTGATAACTCATACGATGTACTATATGTGACTGATAGAAACGGCCGCACCCTTCGTGTAAGTTCCGCATGTGAAATTCTGTGGGGCAAGAAACCAGAAGAATTAATCGGGCGAACTGTATATGAGTTAGAGGAAGAAGGAGTTTATCGCCCAAGCGCAACTAGACTTGCTTTGGAACGTGGAAAAAAGGTACAAATTGTGCAACAAACACGTACGGGGCGGCGATTGATGGTGGTGAGCACGCCCATCCGCGACAAATATGGCAACATCGTTCGTGTTGTCAATGCTTCACGTGACATTACAGAAATTCAAGAACTGGAACAAGAGATCAATCAACTGAAAAGCCTCACGGAGGGGTACCGCAAACAACTTACCGAGGTCCAACGAAACAGGGCTCGTGAAGAAAATCTTCTCATTTACTCCAGTAAAGCCATGTCCAACATAGTCTACACTATCGAAAAGGTGGCATCTGTCGACTCCACAGTGTTGATCACAGGAGAATCTGGCGTGGGCAAGGAGGTTGTAGCGAACTGTATACACCAGCTTAGCCCGCGCTCCAACGGCCCCATCATCAAACTGAATTGTGCCGCAATCCCGGAAAGTTTGTTAGAAAGCGAATTGTTCGGCTACGAGGAAGGCGCTTTTACCGGCGCGAGCCGGCACGGCAAGGCTGGGTTATTTGAATTGGCGAGCGGCGGAACATTGTTTTTAGACGAAATCGGTGACATGCCTCTCGGTCTACAAGCAAAACTGTTGCGCGTTCTTCAAGATGGAGAACTTATGAGAATTGGTGGTCGAAAACCCATTAAAGTTAATGTAAGGATTATAGCCGCAACCAATCAGATGATGGGAAACCTAATTCAAAACGGACTCTTCCGTAAAGATTTATATTACCGACTTAACGTTATCCCAATTACCATTCCACCCCTACGTAAACGCAAGGAGGACATTATACCTCTGGTTCGACACTTCTTAGAGCTATTCAACAAGCGCTACGGAAAACAGATCAGCTTGAGTACTGGTGCGTTAAGGATACTGATGGATTATTCATGGCCCGGTAATGTACGCGAGTTGCAGAATGTGATTGAACGTGTCGTGGTTACAGCAGATACCAATCAAGTTGACGAACAAGATTTATCAATGTACATCGGCGAACGGCATACTGAGGTACAGTTATACTATGATGATTCATTCACAAACGCTGGATTGTTCGTGAACGAAATCATGCCGCTTAAGGATGTGGTCAGAAAGGCGGAAATGTACATGATCGGTATGGCTGCACAGAGGTGTCGCACGCTTGCAGAAATGGCTGCGTTGCTCCAGGTAGACCAGTCAACCATTTCACGGAAAATGAAAAAATATAAATTGAGCATTTTGCAGAACGGTAGGGTATCCCCAACTAGATCCTAGCGGTCTCGACCAAATACATGGGCTTCGGCCATAAAAATATGGAAAGCCGTATGAGGGCAAACCTCACGTACGGTTTAACGAGGGGTTGCTGGGGAGATCTACGATTTTGGAACCGTCAGAGGGGTACGTGAACAATTTGAAAAATGATCCGACATATCTGAAATTTCCCCCATATAGGGAATGTTGTACAAATTATAGTTCACATTTCGCCGAACAGGAGTAAAAGAGCTACCCCTTAAAGGGCAGCTCTTTTTCATCAAAAAAAACAGGGGTCTAGGAGGCTCGTAGAGCGACGAAAAATCGTTCCGAATACTCCAATAAAGTAGAATGGGAAGAATGAGAGGTGCCGATAGGCGGCTTTTTATTTTTGCCCGGATAGACTCCTGACGAAATTGAAGGAGTCGGTTTCATAAAGCCCATCAAGCCGTGCAAGGAGTTGGAGCCGACTATTAAGTTTCTGCGAACTTGGTTGATTGGACTTGTGGTGATTGCGGGACTGATGGTGTTATCGTTTTATGGATTCCGATTATGGATACAATATGCCAACTCCGATTTGTTTAAGGGTGAAGTGAATGCTGCCATTATTACTGGACTTGTCGGAATCGTTACGCTTGTTGGGACGATGGGATTTACGTCTCATTTCAATTATCATTCCATAGGTTAACGATTCGGAATGAGTTATTTAAAAAAGGCTTTTATCATCAGATTTTCAGTTAAGTCCGTATAATTGTGTAAAAAATGGCACTCCTAAAAAATAAGTGAGCCATAGCGAAAATCCTCGGTTAGAATTGAATTGGCACTAATTTCCAATCGAGGAGAATTTCACATGGTTCAGTATCAGATTGCCGTAGATTCAGAGGTTTTGCATCATCTTTTTTGAAGGATTCAAAAGATTACGGAGTGGCCAAATTGTTGGAGTCCGTATTGAACCAAATCCTGCAGGCACAGGTCTCAGAGCAACTGGCGGCAGAACCTTATGAGCGTACGGAAGAGCGCAAGGGGTACCGGAACGGTACCTATCCCCATCAACTCACCACCCGTGTAGGAACTATTACGCTGATTGTTCCACGGATCCGGAGTGGCAAATTCTCGACAGAGCTGTTTGCACGCTATCAGCGGAGTGAGCAGGCCCTGGTACTGGCATTGATGGAGATGGTAGTCAACGGAGTGTCTACCCGAAAAGTTGCTCAGATTACAGAGGAATTGTGCGGAACGGAGTTTTCCAAGTCGACAGTGTCGGATCTGTGCAAGCAGCTGGACCCTGTCGTGTCCTCTTGGAACGCTCGTCCCTTGCAGGACGAGCCGTATCCCTTCGTCATCGTCGATGCTATGGTGCTCAAGGTACGGGAAGAAGGGCGTGTGCGTGCCCGCGGTCCCTCATCGCCATTGGTGTTAACGAAGAGGGATACCGTGAGGTTCTTGGCTTGATGCTGGGAGACAGTGAGTCAGAAGCCAGCTGGAGTGAATTTTTCAGCTGGCTCAAGGGTCGTGGCTTGCACGGCGTAGACTTGGTCGTCTCTGACCACCATGCTGGCTTAATCCGGGCCATCCGCCAGCATTTTCAGGGAGTCACTTGGCAACGTTGCCAGACTCATTTTCTTCGAAATTTGTTGGATGCCACGCCCAAAGCTTGGCGTGAGGAAGTGCATGCCCGTGTGCGGGCATGCTTGGATGCTCCAGATCCGGAAACGGCTTCGAACCACCAACAGTCTTGAACGGCTGAACGAGGAAATTCGCCGGCGTGAACGGGTTATCCGCATCTTTCCAAACCGTGCATCTGCTGTTCGCCTATTGGGAGCCTCCTGATGGAGATTGATGAAAGATGGGCCAGTGGTAGAAAGTACTTGGACATGACCGAGTACCTGGAGTGGCGAAAATCCAATGAAAAACCTCAGCCAAAAGTCACGCGCATAAGTTGAACGCCGACTTTTTCTGACCGAGGAAATTTACACATAATTTTGGACTTGATCTAGAAATCATCGGTTTAGCTTATGAGATGATATTTTTGAATCGAAATTAAAAATAGATTTCATGAAGAATATCCGGATGAATCCCCTTCGCCGAAAAAGATTAAGGAATGGATGGAAGACTGTGCGGTCGCCGCTGATATTTTGGGCAGGAAAAAAGAAACGAAATATATGGGTAAACTGGGTTCAGATACGACCTTCTGCATGATAAAGAAAGGGAAAGAGCCTAAATCCTTGCTCCTGCCCCTGAATTACCAGGCGAACCAGCCGCCACCGCCCAACAAGAAAGAGCAAAAAAACTCTTAAACTGGCCGGGGAAGAACCGATCGAGGCGGAATAAATAGCGGACATCAGACTGGTCTGTTGCTCCGATGAAATAAGCTGCACGAATTACCTGGGCAGCTTATTTCAAAACAGAGGAAAATTATAAAATCCCTCTGGTCGGACTTTTCTTTTTGATGTCGACTTCCCGGATGTACCTCCGCATGATGGCGATGCTCTTGTGACCACTGTGTCGCATAATATCGCGTTCTTCCACTCCATCATCCGCCAACTGAGTGATGATGCCGGCACGCAAACTATGGCCGCCGAATTCGCTCTTATCGAAACCGGCTTTTTCCGCGGCGTCTTTCACTACATTGTAAATGGCCTTGTCGCTCATCCGATTGCCGACCCGCCCCCCCTTATTCACCTGACGAAAAACCGCTCCTTCAGTGATGCCCGCAGCCCGAAGCCAGGCATCCAGTAAACGAACCGGACATTGACTGGCCTTTTCGCCATAATAAATGAACTTCTTCAATCCTTGCCCCTCTTGGTCGGTTTTTCCTTTTCTCACGATGATATAGATCCCTTCATTATCACGTTCGATGTCTTCCACGTTCAACGCAGCCAGTTCGGAACGTCGAAAGGCTCCCGCATATCCAATGACCAATAAGGCGCGGTTTCGGATATCAATTAACCGGTCTCCCTCCATCTCACTCAGAAATGCGTTCATGATCCGTTTGGTGGCTGGCCTCTTTTGTTTTTGGGCAATCCCGATGGTTTTCCGGAGTGCCTTCATCCAGCCTTTCACCCGGTCTGTGCTGGCCGGATTGTGATAGACAAAGTCTTTATTCCCTCTTGCTTGGGCCTCTTGCTCCATCATCTGCCCATATTCTTTGTAGACCGCGCGGATCGCAACAAGCCGGCGCTGGATCGTGGAATATTTGCGTCCCTTTTCTTTCAACGAATCCAAATAGTTGATGATGGTTGTACCGGTCACATCCTCGGGGTGTTTCCCGATGGAATCGAGATATTTGCTGAAATCTCTGAAATCTGATTCATAGGCCCGAAGTGTGTTACCCGCATGGAGGTTTTTAAAAACATCCATGGCGCTCCGGGTTAATCCTTCATTCTCAGCAAGCATGATTTCATTTTTTTGGTAAGGAGAAAGCATAATTGATCACCTTCACTATAAGTTCCGATAATATAATGTTATCGGAATCAATTTTTCGTGTCAAATAAGAATGAATTTTTTCTTACCAGTCAGCAAAAGATGAATAATTCGCATAATTTTTGACACCCCATAGATAGATTTTGCATTTTCAGCTAACATTCAAAATTTTGAATATACTCTTCCCGTTTTTCTGGCAGGTGTGAAAATTTCTCAGCATTACTTCATACCAAAAATGAGCATTGCGTATGAAATCGCTATGTCCTCTACCCCAATCAAGAAATGAAGCATAAAACTATGTAGCTTCCTTTTTATGGGGTTCTCTGAGCAATCGGCGGCTTCTCTCTGCCTTGCCCGACACCCTTGGTTCCAAATGATCCCTGGGACAGAGACGGTTTTTTTAACGGTTTTAAAGGAGGATGTTTGAAATCATAATAAAACCGCCCTTTTGCCAGGCGGTTACTTTATTATCCTTTGTCTTTCGGAAGTTTAATCGACGGTTTACCAGGTCCTTTTTTAGGTGGAAGAGATGATAAATTAAGAGGTTCATTCGGTCTATAACTTGCTGAATTATTACGAAAATCCCCTACAAATATATTCCTATAAAAAACAGTACTACTCTCTCCTTGTTTACCCTTTTCCGTATTCTTGTTCTTCTGTCTCTTCTTGCTCATTCGATCCATCCTCACTTTCTACACTACTATACAATTCCACTGCCAATATTTCTTCACCAAATATGATCATCCCTGCACTCCCTGGAATCATTTCAACAAAATCATCATTATCATCTAATGTATATACTTTCTCCAGGTATATTTGTTCTTTTGCCGGGTATTTTGAAGCATAAGATCCTTCTGAATATACCCCGCCAATCCGACTCCCATCTTTTAGCCGAACGATAACCCAATAAGGTTTCTTTTTACGAAAGACCCAATCCCACGGAGTAAGAATAGGCTCTTGAACTTCCTTAGTCAAACGATTAAGCCAACCCGAAGTGATCACCTTAAAAAATAAGTAAGCCGTTAATACAGGAAGAGCAAATATGCATAGATACCATGCCCAAATATGTTTTTGAATAATGCCTAAAAGCGGATAAATCAGAGCGAGATTAAACACGCTATAAGCAATAATGGCATATATAGTTTTTGCATAGTCCCTTTCTTCTCTGGGAACAAGCATATCGTACACTTTCATCGAAATGAATCCCGGCACAAATAAGATAAAAAATAATGCGATTGATTTAATATCCGGAGTAATATTCACTGAATTCAACTCCTCCTAAAACAGATTCGCATATTCCGTGACAATTATACATTTTTTATCTTTAATGATAGGTTATCAATTTTGTGGTTTACATTATATTAATCTGCACAGCCTTTCAAAGCCGATAGAAATACGGGATATCATCAATATCCATCTTGCTTTTCCCTGATATTTCGAATGTGTCAATCAAAAGTTAGCATTTCAAACCAGTCTACATTCCTTATGTAATAATCCAATGAAAAAATAATCATGTTCCTATATTTTAATATTTCTGATAAATGGTTATAATATTTAAAAAAAGGACAAAAATTTACAAATTACTCAATGGGAAGATCAGGAGGCTGAAACTGATGGTACAAACAAAAATCCGACCCAAATATCGTCGGCAGTACGGAGTTATTCCTTACGGACTCAGTTCAACCGGAAAAATTATTTTGCCAAAAGAAGCGAATCCTCAAGAACCGTACCAATGTCCTGAATGCAAAGGGAAACTGATTCTTAGACTAAGCAAATTAAAAAAACCTTATTTTTCGCATTATCCCGGCGAAAAACGCAAATGCAAATTAAATTATTCCTCAATCGCTTTAGCAAAACATGTTCTTCGCTTCGTATTAGATCAATGGATGAGGGGAAAAGGCGATCCTGTTGAAGTTCAACTGTTCTGCGGGGAGCGTCATGAAATCCCGCGGGATGAAATAAACGAAATTAAATTAAACCAGCGTATTCGTTTCCATCAAAAACGCAGATACCTCTCTCATCTCTCCCTTTTGGACCGTTACGGTCAATCAATCCTCCATATTGAACTTAGAGAAAAAAGCAGAGTGCACCACGTCAAACATCCCTCATGGTTGGAAGTAGCCTCTGAAGAAATTTTGTCCAATCCCTATTTGCTTTCGTCACTCAATCCCTATATGAACACTCCTTACTTTCTGAACCCTGCCCCACAGCAACTCAGCCTTTTTTAGTTCAACCTGGTAATGTTTAAAAAACTACCCACAAGACTCACAACAATTCATTCAGAACTTTTGAAGCGTTCTCTGCTCTTCCGCAGCAAGGACTGTTTAAAGTCCTCTTTGAAGGAGATCATTTCTTTGGATAGAATTAAACGACAGGGAGTTAAACCCCCTGAAGATACAGGGATGGAGGGAGTCTCTCGATCAAGGAGGTTGGGGCATGAAGTACCTGACAGCGATTTTTCTGTTAGCTCTTGGGATCGTTGCCGCAATTGGAACTGCATTTAAATGGCCCGGTTATTTAACTTGGTCCCTGATCATTTTATTCTTCATTTTAGCTGCATACTCAACAAAATATCTCAACCTGAAGAATAAAAAGATCGATAAATCCGAATAGAATCTAATTTTTAACAGAGATCAATTATTGATAAATGATATGATCGTCACATTTTCTCGCGTGAAACTTCTCTTTGACAACATGCTTAAAAAGAGGCGATTAGACGCCTCTTTTCTTCTGACAACAATAATTTATTCCTCTATAATTGTTCATTCAGCATATCTCGAATCCCTTGCAAATGTTTTACAAGTATGCATCATCTTTAACTTCCTTCCGTGCAGGCTGGGGTTTTGGTTTTTTAGAAGCCAAGGCGATGCCTGATAATATGAAAATCATCCCGGCTCCCAGTGTAAATGTCCAATCTTCCCCCAACAACAATATTCCCCCAAAAGCAACCAGCAAAGGAGTACCTAACTGAGATACCCCCAGTTGAGTATGGTTAAGTTTAGGAGCCAACCATCCGAATAAGACAAAACCAATTGCCTGAGGCACGATTCCCATATAAACAGCTGCTCCCCAGGATAACGAATTCATATTGTGGTAAGCGTTTGGTTCATAAATAAAGGAAAAAATAAAACAAATGATCGCTCCGATCCCCATGGTTCGGCTACTGGCGATAATATTAGCGATCCAGCCTTCAGGAATTTGATGTTTACACCAAAGTAAATACCCACCCCAGAAAACTCCGCCCAAAATCGCCAAAAATATTCCGGCATTCCACGTGGCATGATTAGTTGGATCGGAAATGAGAAGAAGCCCGCACAAGCTAATTAGTAATGCAAAAAGATGAATTTTGACTTCCTGTCTGTTGGTGACCAGTCCGTAAACAGATGATACTAAACTGGAACAACCAAAAAAGCAAACACCTGCTAACGAGACCGGAGCTGTTTTTAATGCAATTCCTAACAAAATAGCTTGTGCTGCTACAAATAATCCTCCAAATAAATACCGGGAATCCCATTTTAATTGCTCTTTTTTAAAGAATATCTTTGCAAAACCGGCTGTTACCATAGAGGATATTCCATAGCGAATACTCATCAAAGTCATCGGTTCGGCGATCCCCTTGGATACTAATTCTCTGGTAATAATCTTCGCACTGGCCCATGCTGTCAAAATGCATATTAAGAGAAACCAATTCCATCCGCTCATTCTTTGTGCCATTTAAACCCATCCTTGTTTTAAAAGAAAGTGATGAATGAGGTTCATTGCTTTCTTTAATTGTACTTCCGGTTGTACCAAATTAATCCGGACATAACCTTCTCCGTTCTTTCCAAATGCACTTCCCGGTGTCAGCACCACACCTGTATCTTCCATTAACCTGTAACAAAATTCGGTTGAAGAAACAGAAAGGGGGATTTTTGCCCAGATGTACATCGTAGCAGGAGGATTCATTACATCCCAACCGGATTTTTTTAGCTCTTTGATAACAAGGTCTCTTCTAGACTGATAAATTCTTATATGAGAACGATAAAATGAATCCCCTAATTTAAGAGCTTCTTTCGCTGCTTTCTGAATAGGATAAAAAATTCCATAATGAGTATGGGACATGAGTAGAGATAGTGCTTGAATGATTTCCATGTTTCCTACAACATAACCAATTCTGCATCCGGCCATGTGAAACGTTTTAGAAAGGGAATTAAACTCAACCCCAACCTCCTTTGCACCAGGGATATTCAGAAAACTTGTAGCTCGTTCTTGGTCAAATACCAGTTCTGAGTAGGTAAAATCATGAATTACTTTAAAATCAAACTTTTTTGCATAAAATACAACTTCTTCGAAAAAGGAGGGAGGAGCTAACTGAGGAATAGGGTTTCCAGGAAAATTTATGAACAAAAGTTTTGCTTTTTTTAAGATAGATTCGGGAATTTGGTCTAGTCTCGGGAAAAATCCGTTCTCTTCGGTCAAAGGAATATAGTAAACCCTTCCCCCTGCTAATTTTACACTGGTTTCGTAGATCGGGTAGCCAGGATCAGTTACAAGGGCATAATCACCTGGATTTATTATCGACAGTGCCAATTGAAAAAGGCCATCTTGTGTTCCGGGAACCTGTAAAATTTCTTGGTTTGGTTGTAAGTCAACATTATAGCGATCGCTGTAAAATTGAGCTACCGCCGGATTGAAAGCAGGGATAGCATGTAAGGTATACCCATATTTTGAACCGTCTTGTGCCCATGTGCTTAAGGTGGACATGATTCTAGGGTGCGGGGGCAAATCAGGGTTCCCAACACTCAAGTCAATCACTTTCCGCCCTTGCTGTTTAACTTTCTGTTTTCTGTTTGCCAGTTCCGTAAAGATCCCCAAGGACAAACCTTGTAAACGATCAGATTTCATTTCGATCTCCCTTTACATATTACTTAGCGAACTTATAATCAAGCCCACTTTTTTCTATTAAAAGTGGGCTTTGACTTCAGTCTGATCAATTCTTTGTAAAAGTTTGATAGAGCATATTGCAGTAATCCATGGATGTATTCAGACGATAATACGCTCCTTTTATAATCTCTTTCTTAGCTTCAGGGTTTCTTTTAATGACTGGTGCAATAGCGTTTCGCAGCCAACCATCTCCGTGTTTGGCGTCAATGGAAATGTGCAATACATGATACTCCTGAGCCTTTTCACTCAATCCTATTCTTTTATATCCTTTAACCAAATAACTAAACCGTTTGGGAGCCAGCATTTCTACCGCACCTAATGCTCCTAAGGCCCGATATGCATTTTTTCGGTGAATTACGGAATGTAACAGTACATTTCCGCAAGCCAGAGATTCCCATGATGCATCGTTAAATAACGAATTTAATGATTTATCCCCAGTGACCTTTAATTCCTCCAGCAAATGATCAAACATGATAGTATGGACTTTAGACATATCGCCATTGCCCATTTCATCCCAATAGTTTTCTGCAAGTTCCATTTTGACATCATTATCAAGACCAATTTGAGCTAATGCTACAAGGTCATCAAATCGAGAATCAACCGTGATTTCTTGAGAGAAAAAGTAAGCCATTTCTTCAAAACTCGCATTTTTTTCGAGATAATGGAACAATTTATGTTCAGCTACTTCGTGATTGATCAACATTAATTTAAACCAACGTATAAATTCATCAGGATTCTCTGGGTAATCAACTTTTGGTATCCGCTGGTCCTCGAACTCTTCCCAAGCCATTTCCAGCAGTCTCTGGACCTCTAACAATATAGGATTAAATTGATTGTAAACTGGATGTTTACCAGGAGTATAAAGGTGAAGTTCATAAATCCATCCCAAGCTGCGATGAAGCGAGTAAATGGCTTGTGGATTTTTCTTTTTAAAATCCTCTGCCAATTGTCTTGTACGTGAAAGCAGGATTTCTCGATGATCAGGATTGTTAATAAAATATGAGTATAAGTTTTTTTCTACAATCATTTCCTTTACAACTTCATGAAAAGGGGTTGTTTCAAACAACAGCTTTTCCTTCAACCGGGAGTTCATTGTTACTGTCATCATTCACTCTCCTTTCAATTTCTTAAAAAATATTCCCATAATTAAAAGATGTAACCCTATTTTTCCTTACAGTTTATCAAGATTTCTTAATACATTTATTTGCAATTCTATTTATTAATTTTGAATTTGAACAATAAAAATAAATGTGTTATTATTGGTAAATATAAACCAACAGGCAAAAAGGCAGGTGCGGAATCTGGAATTCCTATGGTCAGCAATACCAACTTCAAAATTGCAGTGGGAAATAATTGCTTTCTCGATTTGAATTTTGAGACGCTGATTCGAGACAATATGGTAATAAGCTTATCGCGAACACAGTTTCGTCTTCTTTATTATTTGGTTCAGCACCTTGGAAAACCCGTGAAAAGTGAAGAACTTATTGCTTATGCATGGGGGGAGTTTAGCACATCCAAGTTGTGTGATTTATATGTTTACATCAACCGTTTACGTCAACGAATCGGCGATGATACCGCCAAACCGAAGTTTCTTCTCACTATTAGAAATATAGGTTATATTCTTTATCCGATTTCAGATTAACGGAGGCGATTTTATGCCCATTGTAACTATTAAAATTACTGATGAAGGAGTTACAACTCAGCAGAAAAATCAGCTCATTAAAGGAGCTACCGAGCTTCTTGAAAAAGTCCTCAACAAAAATCCTGCTCATACGTTTGTTCTTATCGAAGAAATTTCTACGGATAACTGGGGAGTATCTGGTGAAAGTGTAACGGTTCGACGGGAACGTCAAAAAAAATCATAATCTGAGGAAGGGAGAATTTTAACCTTATGAATGAATGGAATGCTACCTTCTATGATGAAAAAGTTTATTTCGTTTCCAAACTAGGTGAAGACCTTATTCAACTACTATCCCCTAAACCCCATGAAACTATTCTCGATTTAGGTTGCGGAACAGGAGATCTTACCAATAAAATTGCCCAAGAAGGGGCTAAAACTCTTGGAATTGATTCATCTCCAGACATGATAAACAAAGCCCGAGAAAAATATCCTCATCTTTCTTTTGAGGTACAAGATGCTTATCAGTTTCAATCCAAGGAAACTTTTGATGCTGTTTTCTCCAATGCAGTGCTTCATTGGATAAAAGAACCAACGAAGGTGATTAAGAATATTTGGTTTAATCTAAAGCCACACGGTCGCTTGGTAGCTGAGTTCGGTGGTAAAGGGAACGTTGAGTCGATTTTTCTGGCAATAAAAGAAACGTTAGAAGAATATCAAATAGACATCGAAAGCCGAAACCCTTGGTATTTTCCTAGTATCGGCGAATATTGCACACTACTTGAAAAAAATGGGTTCCGTGTCCTGAATGCCATTCATTTTGATCGTCCAACCCCATTACCCGGCGGAGAACATGGATTGGATCATTGGCTTGATATGTTTACAGATAGTTTTTTTCAAGGGTTTTCTACTACAGAAAGAAGAGAAATATATCAAAAAATTAAGTATAATCTTCATTCCAAGCTCTATCAAAAAGGAACTTGGGTAGCTGATTATAAGCGGTTACGCATCTTCGCCATAAAGAATAAGGATTACTAGCTTCAAGGCGGCCAAACGGATAGGGCCGCCTTGAAGCTTTCAGATACCGTTCTTCTCCAGCGCTCTGATCTGTTTATCGTGACAATTTCTGAGAAAGAGAAGAAAAATGAGCGCCCCCAAAAAAGCGCTGGCCATATCCCAATGGGTATCCCAGCGATCCCCTTGTTCGCCGAGAAATTTCGATATATTTAACTGACACAGAATAGCGAAGAAAAATTCAAACAACTCATAAGCCGCGCTAAAAGCCAAGCTGATACAAAAGATGACAAAAGATTCCCGATTGCGATCGCGAATCACGCCCTTACGGACCAGATATTCCCGAAACAGCACAGCGATAACCATTCCCTGAAAAAAGTGCCCAAACCGATCGAAATTATTCCTTTTAAGAGACAAAACCTCCTTTATTTCATTAAAATAAGGAACTTCACCGTAGGTATAATGTCCTCCAATCAGCATGATGGTGATTGCGATAAAAACAATGACATATGCAAGTGGCGTTAAGCGAAAACGGCGGTAAGTCACTAACAAGGCCGCTGCCAGCAAGAAAGCTCCGCTCACTTCATAGATCCATAATTTTATATTTAAAGGATTGATGGCTGACCAAATAAAAATCCCCATCCACAGGCTCAGCATCAAGAGACAAAGCTTATCCCGAATCTTCACTTAATCCCTCCTTTAATTATGCAATTGTGTAAAACCTTATCCTCAATCTTATGAACACATCACTTAAATTATACGAATAATAAAAATATTTAATCACTAAAACAAGACAAATGACCAATTATCTTAAGCCATATTCCTGACAGAACGCTTCCTAAGCGATAGCCCCAAAATAAAAAGAGACTGCACGCGGCAACCTCTTGATCGCAAACTCAACAACCGGTATAAGCATGTTCCTTCCCTGAGCGGATGAAGATTCAGTCAGAATCCCTTCTCTCTTCGTTGTTCCTCGATCCCACAAAACCGGTCAATGTTTCTCAATTGGCGAATACGCCGAACCAGCCAGTTTTTCTGCGATTCGGCGTATTTGTTGTCTGTCGTTGATATTGATGAATGCTGAAACAACTCAAAACCCTTTCCCATTTCCTCCCCAATGCATATACTCTTTGATTTGTTTTCACGTTACACAATCTCTTTTTCTCTGATCAAGCCCCAGTCGGTTCGAAAATTTCGTTGACCGGCATAGAGAAACATATTTTTGATTTGATACGGTTTGCCATTAACAAAAATCGGGTCGCCAATTTTCAAGTATTCTGGAGATTTAGGGGACTTGAATTCAAAATTTAACATCATAAGCGGTTTTCGTTTCGCCATCTATTCATTCCTCCTGTAATTCCTGTTTCGATATAAATAAATTATATTAAAAATAAAAAGGAAATTTCTATACGGATTGTTTAGATTTTTTTAATAAATTTCGTCTAAACTGCAAACTTTCGTTTGTATCCCTTACCTATCGTCCCATGAAGCAAAAGTTAAACTGAAATACTATACATGGCAAAACAAATCATTTAAAATAGTCATAAATTTTTTGATTCCCAAAGGAGAGGAAGACGCCATGACGAAGGCCATCAGGGTTGAAGGACTGTCAAAATCCTTTATTGTCAAACACAAAAAACCGGGTTTGCTTCAATCAATAAAAAATTTGTTCCATCCTTCTCTCTCCGAACAAATCGCTGTCCACCCGCTTGATTTTCAGGTGGAACAAGGAGAAATTCTTGCATTTCTCGGCCCCAATGGTGCAGGAAAATCGACTACGATCAAAATGTTGACCGGAATTTTGCATCCAACCCGCGGAAGCGCCGAAGTACTGGGATTTAATCCCTGGCTGGAACGGCAAAAGCTCGCCTTTCACATCGGCTCTGTTTTCGGACAAAAATCGCAACTGTGGTACCATTTGCCACCATTTGACACCTTTGAACTGATGAGCCGGATCTATGAACTTCCCCGTGGCGATTATCGAAAACGGCGGGATCAGTTGATTGAACGGTTTGATTTGGGAAAAATTCTCGATATCCCCGTTCGCAAACTGTCACTTGGTCAACGGATGCGCTGTGAAATTGCCGCCACTTTGCTGCATCGCCCCAAGATCGTTTTTCTGGATGAACCGACCATCGGCCTCGACGTGGTTGTTAAACAAAAAATCCGTGATCTGATCAAAGAGATGAACCAGGAAGAAGGGACAACTCTGTTTATTACCTCCCATGATGCAGGCGATATTGAACAACTTTGCAAGCGGGCGATCGTGATCAATCACGGCCAAATCATCCTTGATGACACTGTTTCCAATTTGAAGCGGCATTTTTTGAAGCACAAGACCATTCACTTGAAATTGCAGGAAGCACCAACCCATTTCCATCTTTCCGGAGTGGTATTGGTCAAGCAAAAAAGAACCGGCCTTCGCCTCTCTGTAGACACTTCTCAAACTTCCATCGAACAAGTACTCTCCCATATCATCCAAAATCATCGGCTGGCCGACGTTACCATTGAAGATCCTTCGATGGAGGAAATCATTACCCATATCTATGAAAAGCGGGAAGGAGGGTGAATGAAATGGAGACAGTTATAAGCAGATTGCGCTTTCGCAAAAAAATGCAAAAATATGGTGCCGTCGGTTCGATCACGGTCCGCAATAACTTTGCCTACCTCCGCTCTTTCTTCATTCGCTCCTGGTTTTTGCTGGTCATTCTGTTCATTTTCGTTCAACTCTGGCGAATCACTTACCAGGGTGAAGGCTCCCCGGTCATCTCAGGATACACTTACGAACAAATGATCTGGTATCTCATATTTGCCGAATCGATCATTTTGTCATCGCCACGCCTGTCCGTCAAAATTGAAGAAGAAGTGATCAAAGGGGATGTGGGTTATCAGCTCACCCGCCCGATGAGCTATCTCCTTTACCATTACTTCTCCTATATGGGGGAAGCGTACGTCCGTCTCGGCATTAATCTGTCCCTCGGCAGCGCCCTTGGAATCACTTTGTTCGGGTGGCCGCACTTTGGTTTTGGTTGGCTCGGATTTTTGCTGATCTCCGTCGGTTCCTTTACAGTTAACTATCTCATGACCATGATGCTGTCCCTCTGCTCCTTCTGGGTGGAAGAGACACGGGGCCTCGTCTTCGTATACAATAAAATCCTTTTTATAATCGGCGGCCTTATGCTTCCGCTGGAAATATTCCCCGGTTATCTGCAAACCATTTGCCATTGGCTGCCTTTCCAAACCATTACCTATTTCGCGGCAAATACAGGCGTGCACTTTGAATGGCTCACACTGGGAAAAAGAGTTTTGATCCAGACAGCCTGGATTCTCCTTCTCTCATTCTTGCTGCACCGGGTCTACGAGAAAGGGGTGCGAAAGCTTCATGTCAACGGCGGCTAAATACGCCCGATTTGTCCTTGCATGCTGGAAGCTCAACCTCGCTGGCGCCATGGAATTCCGTTTGAGTTTCTTCATGACGGCGGGCATGATGATCCTTAACAATGCTGTTTGGATTTTCTTTTGGCAGATCTATTTCCATCGCTTTCATCTGGTCAACGGCTGGCAAGTATCGGATGTCATGATGTTATGGGCTGTCACTGCGGGCGGTTTCGGACTCGCCAACGCTTTTTTCGGGAATGCGGAAAACATCGGAAATCTCATCATAACCGGTCAGCTGGATACCTACCTGGTTCAACCCAAACCCGTCCTGCTGCATGTCCTGATCTCCCGCATGTCCGTTTCCGCTCTGGGCGACTTCATCTTTTCCCTGATCGTCTTTCTCTTCTTCGGCCAACACACTTGGATCGGGATTGTCAAATTTGCGGGGGCCCTGCTGCTTTCCATGTTGATCTTTGTCTTCTTTTCTGTCTGTATCCAATCGCTCGCTTTTTATGTCGGCAATGTTGAAGGACTGGTCGGCCAAGAGTTGATCGTCACTTTTGCCACCTATCCGACGGACATTTTCCGCGGACTGACAAAAGTTCTCCTTTTTACAGTCCTTCCTGCCGGATTCATCTCTTACCTTCCGCTCGGCTTGCTTCGGGAAGTGCAACCGTTGTTTTTTGGTGCTGCACTCGGGGTCACCGCGCTCCTTGTTTGCGGTGGCACTGCCCTCTTTTATCATGGGCTTAAACGTTATGGTTCCGGAAATATGATGGGAATGCGTAAGTAGGGATGATGAAAAGAACCGACTCATAATCCTGAGTTGGTTCTTTTCCATGGAGAGATCGGTGTTTTCTCTAAAGGGATCTGAATGTTATTTTTAGCATGAATTTAATTTGTTTTCATTCCTGTTTTCGCATTTGTTATTTTTCTATTTGCATTGCAAACTTGTTTATGTTTTTAACTGTTTTGCAGATAAAACCCTCAGTACCAGATCATTTAACAGTACGATCAATACATTATCTTCTTGGTATGATCGGCAGAATAATGGAAGAAGGATGTTCTGCATCATGAAAGATGGTTTGCCGGGCGATCACCACATCCTCAGCCTGATCCTCACCGAAATTTTTGCCGGTATTGGGATTTCGGTCCCACCGCGGAAAATTACTGCTCGTTATATCCAAGCGAATACGATGTCCTTTTTTGAATAGATTGCTTGTTGACCATAAATCGATTTCATACAAGTAAGCTTTTCCCGGCTCGATCAAGCTTGGTGCCTCTCCTTTAGCAGCATTCCGATAACGGGCACGTATAATTCCATCGGTCAGATTTTGTGCATATCCGTCGGGATGAACATCCACCAATCGCGCGACAAAGTCTGTATCTGAGGCACTTGAGCTTGCCCACAGTTTCACTTTAACCGGACCTGTAACCTCTATGTCTTCTTCCAATACAGGAGTTGTATAAACCAATACATCATCGCGTGATTCAATCTCTCTTTGATCAAATGCACCGCTGCCGAAATCGGGTGGCATCATGATGGATCCGCCTTTCGTTATGACCGGATTCAAGGGATCATATGTATAATGATCGGCTGCCTCTTGACCAGGCATGATTGTACTGAGAACTCCATCACCTTGAAGGGTATTCGCATGCCCTTGGCTGTGCAAGTAGTACGGGGTATAAATTGTCCGGGCAAGCGGCCATTCATACTCATCGCGCCAAACATTCTCGCCCATCACAAATAATTTGACAGGTGCTTCACCGATAATACCGTTGTCCTTTCCTTTCAAGAAATGATCAAACCATCGCAATTGGAGTCCGACCAAATCCACGACAGAGGAATTGGCAGCCAATCCAAAATTTATGTCACCAGCTTGATGACTGTGATCCAAATGCATCCATGGACCGATGACCAATTTGCTCTGCCGGGCTTCCGGACTGCCTCCTTTGTTGCGCATTTGCAAAAAGTTTTCAATGGTTCCCTGCAAGAATATATCGTACCAGCCTGCAATGTTAAGTGCAGGAACCGTGATCTTGTCATATTTCCCCTTCAACGATAATGCATCCACATAAGCTTGATCCATGCCGCGCTCAAAATGTTCAAGAATTAGGGGAGCCACTTTATTACGGGCAAAAGGCGCAAAATTTTTCAATGGCAGTGCTTTAATCGCCTTTTTTAGTTGATCAATATCTGAAATTAACTGCGCCAAAGCAGCAGCCCGTTCTTGCTCATCCGAATAAAGTCTTGTGAGTGTGTCCAGATACATTCCCAATTGCCAATAGGCCAAAAAACCGAGTTCCAGCGCTCCTCCCCGGTACATTAATCCGTCAAAGGGATCGCTCCAGGAAAAAGAAGGGGTTGCTGCTTTGAGTTCCTGTGGATTTTGCAGCATGCCTGCCCACTGAACGAATGCGGAATAAGATTCACCAAACAAACCGACTTCACCACTGCTATAAGGAAGCGTGCTTGCCCACCGGATGGTCTCATATGTATCAGAAGCTTCATGTCTGCTCGTCGAAATAAGCTCCCATTCTCCTTCGGAAGCGAATCTTCCCCTTGTATCTTGAACGATGACCACATATCCCTGCCGGACTGCACGAGAAATATCATATAATCCAAAAGAAACAGGGGGATTATCTTTATTATAAGGATGGCGATGGAGCAAAACGGGCCATTTTCCTTCCTGATTGGGCCGATAAATATTAGCGCGCAACACGATCCCATCTCTCATTTCAACAGGAACATTAAATTCTGCAATCATCTGTTTTTCCAAAGAATCCGACATATCAAACACTCCTTGTTCCACGATGATTAAAGTTTTTTGAATAGCAGGCGGCACAGAAGCAACCAAAAAAGGTCATCATCAGCACCTGTTGTCATCCGGTTCATCGCATGAAACCCGCTCCCAAAATGGGCATCTGACTCTCTGTCACATATTGCAATTTGTTACTTTCTTGAGGTGATAAATAAACTTCCCTGCTTGGCATTTCCGGGCTGATCCGGTAGCCATTCTTCTCAATCCAAGATCCCAGATCGATGCTTACCGGCGTATCCACATCCGGACGGCTTATATGGGTAACCGACGCAACGGTCAATTCCGGCAATTCCACCGTCCGAAAATGGGCAGTGTCCTGAAGCTTGCGCGGAATTGGACAAGCTATTTCCAAATCGATGTTACTTTCACATTCCGGACAACCATGCCACATCACTATATGGGTTACAGGAATCGGTATCCCATTCCATTTTAAATATTCATCGATTTCTTCAAATAACCCGGGAATACTTGCTCTGCTTGTGGTCTCTTTAAGCGTTGCAACCAATAAGGGCTCAACCTTCTTAACCACAACCTCATAATGAGAAAGCCCGTCACTTTGCCGTTCAATTTGTTCCAATCTCACCTCTATACGTCTTAAACGCTCCATTTCCGACTGAATCAGCGAGTGCAGTTCCGCCTGCTTAAGTCGAAGCATTCCTCGAATTTCCACAGTAGATACTTTATCATTGAGAAGCTGTTTGATTTGTTCAAGCGTAAAACCAAGGTCCTTAAACGCAAGAATCCGATGCAGATCAAGAAGCTGTTCGCTGTTGTAGTAACGGTAACCGCTTTGTGGATCAGTATAGGCAGGCTTCAGAAGTTCAATTTGATCATAAAACCGTAATGTTTTGGCAGGCACTTGGCTTAACTTTGAGAATTCGCTGATTTTAAACATGGGATCACTCCTTCTGCACTCGAATTATAAACCTTCCATACAAGGGGAAAGTCAAGCGATAAAATGTCATAGAGCCTGTCCAAATTCAAAACAGCAGAAAAATTCCCTCGCTCCGATTTATAATCTCGGCAAGGGCCAGAGGCAGCGAAACTCAATAAAATAGACTGTTTCCATGGTAAAAGAAGTGACTAAGTTCCGGCTCCATTAAGCGCAACAGCTGTATACTCACAAACGGTTCTCTTCTGTTTTTTCTCTTGACAGAAGCTCAAAAGTTATTTCAGCTTCTTCCCTTACCCTAGGGGATAAATCATGCTCCATTACATATACAATGTCAGGTAAAACAGAACGATCATCCATAATTGATAGAGCTTCAAGTGTCTTTATTCTAATTTCTTCGTTTTCATGTACTAAAAATTGCTTGATGTTAGGTATAAATGAAGTGTTTCGAATACATCCCAACATTAGTAAGGAAATGGCTTTGCTTCCCAGATTCCCTTTTTCTAAGGCATGAAGGAGATAAGGGATCAATTCTTCATCCGTAAAATTTTCAAGAAGTTCTTCAATTAACTCATTTAGTCCAAGACCATCATCATCATAAGGGAGGTAAGCATCAAGAAAGTATGGTATAGATTTCACACTTCGTAATTCTCCTAGGACTTTTAATATTTCTTCCGCATCGTCGATTGGCTTTCCGTTTACACTCTGTTTGATTTTCTCGATGTTTAAAGGAATAATCTTAGATAAAATAGTATGTAAAGCTTCTATTCTATCCTGATAAAGGATATTTGCAAACGTTTTAACTTTATGGGATGGATCTTCTAAGATATCTCGGTTTAAATATTTAAGTGGCCCATGTGAGCAAAGGGCAAGGCTGATTAAAGCTTCATATCTAACAGACTCTTCGGGGTCTTTTATCATTTTCATAAATTTATCGTTGTAAATATTCTTGAATCCATTGTAATTAATGTATTTACGTAAGATTATAATCGACCATAATCGGCTGCCTGGATTATTGGAATGCAGCCCTTCCAGCGAATGGCGTTCCAATTCTCTTTTACCAAAGGCGAACAATGATACAAAGGTATCCCAATTAAGCGAGCCTGCATCCTCTCGATTTACAAACGAATTAATCAGTACCGGAATGGTTGAAGAATCTCGTGTTTTTTGGATCTGATCAACAAGGAATGTGTGCTTTTCTAGGGCGTGTCTGGTGAATCACTAATTGAGCCAAATCATCAGGGAAATCAAGGTAATGGCAGCACAAAAATAAACCGCCCGTTTTTCATAGCGCGTGG
>NZ_JAECVY010000027.1:0-21126 GCF_016055075.1 Thermoactinomyces sp. CICC 10522
AGTCCCACTCCCTAACATAGATCCCCCTCCGAAGAAATTTGGCGGTATTATTCGAAGGGGATTTATTCGACGGGGAGTGGGTCAATTCTTTTTCGGCAATCCTGGGTCAATTATAGACCGGCGGTAACATTTTTGAGTTAATCTCTTTTTTTCAAGCATCCTATATAGCCAATCTTGTGGACATATCAGACCTGTCTTAAGAAGTTTTACAAGAGATTCGAGATATTTTTTATAATATTTTAATATTATATCCATTAATCGTCCTAATCTAACATTAATGATCAGAGGGAGAGCGGGGGCAGTGAAGTAACAAAGGTAATACAGGATTATAAATTCCTGCATTACCTTTGTTCTTATCCGTTATTTATTCTTTTTATGACTGATTTCTTTTAACTAAAACCTTATTTTTGTACCTTTCTCCATCTTCGCTTATGCTCAAATTGATAAAAGGAGCTGAACATGAGTAAAGCGTCATTTCTGAACTTAATCATTTGAATATGTTGATTATATCACAAATGGTACTGATCGTAGTAATAAGAGCTTGTTCTCGGTTCAGTCCTTGCCGTACAGCCGCAAACTTTTCTTGTATTCGGTTAATTAATGTTTTTCTTGGTTTATTATTTTGGATTCGATCTTGAATTGTGTCCATCAGTTCTGTTAGTTCGTCTTTGTCCTCTTTTGACACTTCCTCCGATACTTCTAATAATTTAAACAACTCCTCGGCCAATCTGGCAAGCTTCTCTTCTGAGGTTTCTCCTGTACGCGCCCCAGCCTGATGACCAATGTTGCTATTATTTCCAGAGTTGTTCCCTAACACATTATTATCTCCAGTGATATTGTAAGTGATATTGGTCGGTTTGTTATCTTCGATATTCATTTTAGCCTCCTCCAAAAATGTTTCGATATAACCTAAAAAAGGATAAATAACTTGCCAGTTAAAAAACTCAACACTACTTTTGTGGATTTTGTCTAAGTGGGTTGTTTCATGATCGCGATACATATATAATGCACTAATTAATGTATAGCGGTGGTATTTTTTATATAAGTAGAAGAGTAATTGATACGTAAATGATATTTCAAGCGATTCATTTTCCTCTGAATTATTTGGTTGCATAAGATTTAGGAAGAGTTCATTGCCTTCACTGAGAACTTCTTCATTTTTGGCGAGCCACTCAATCCCTTCATCTATTTTCATTTCGTCATAGGGGATTCGAAACTTACGATCCATTAAGATCGCCGTTTCCACCGCTGCATCAATATCATATCGGACGACACATTTATCAAAAATAAAGTTTTTGACGATAGGATTTCGATCTATATATCGGAGTACCCGCTTAATAAATGCGTATTCTTCTTCGTATGAAAGATATTGCAATCGTTTTCGTAAGTTTTGAATCTGAGTTAATGCGCGAATTACTTTTGGCAATAGTTCAGTCGATTCGGAATGCATGGCTCTCTTCCTTCCGTTTCAGCTGGCAATCCGTACAAAACGGACATTCTTCGCAACGATAAAGGGGGGCAATTTGTTTTTTACGTACGGGTATTCGTTTTTGAGAAACCCCGAGGATTGTCTGACGAAGAAGGCGGTCTACATTTTCTTTTAATTGAAGACTTTTTGGGGAACGCCCTTTGTACACGAGGTATCCTTTTACTTGTTTGTAGGTAAATAAATTTTCTTGAATTATTTTCATCTGTGCCGCTAGCTTAATGATGTGGTGGGGAAAACCGAAGTGTACATAGACTGGAAGCTTTTCTGGACAGCGCAGGTATACTGAGCAGATCGAGTTGATATCGTCAAATTCAAGTTCAAAATCATCATCATAGATGTGTAACTCTGGATGAACTAAGCGAACTTTTCCGCTTTTCATTTCTTCATAAGATTGTTTAATACGATATTGAAGTTGATTTTTGGCGTAATGGTAGTAAATAAAGCCACTAGCTATAGTAAGAAGCATTAAGGTGAGTGAAATCATAAAGCTGGTTAGGGTCCAGACGACGATAAAAATCAATAACCCAGCAAGCCCTACGATCATTTTGTATTCAGGTTGTCTTAACTTTCGAACAAGCTCCCAGAGAACAGGATCGTGAAATTGTTTTTTAAGTTCTTCTAGACGCGTAATTTCACGGTTTAATGAATTGCGGTCATGGCGTTCATAATTTGTATAATTCTTTTTCCAGCGTTCCGGACAATATAAGTAATCTGCCAATTCTTCCACCTTATAAAATTGATTCATTCATATCCCCTCATATTTTCGATGTATTCATTACATATCTGAATCCCGTCTATAGGGACAGTTAGCTTTCGGGTTGCCATTAATGCTTTGAATGTTGTAGAAGTAGGGGCTCGTGCTTTTGGGATCATCGTGTTCACAAACATAGACATGACTAACGTAGTGAAGCAACAGTCCTTAGTGTGAACCGACAAGACTTTCTCCATGATACGATTCTATTATACATCTAAATGTTTTAATATTTCAATATGTATATCAATTTTAATTTTTAAGTGGAAGAATAATGACGAAATATCAGTCTGGTGAACGGACGCAACAACAAAATATTGATATGGCGTTCCGATTGGTTGCGGGGAAAAGCTATGATGATGCGATGTCTATTGCGATATCATGTCCGAGAACGGGAAGACAAAAGTAGCGTTCTATACGCGTTTTCAAAGCAAAGAGGACTTGATGAACAAATTGATGCGAACTAGGCTGGATCGCAAATTCGAAGCGATTGTTGAGGAGACGCTTACAAAGATGAAGGAGGAAAATGTGATGTACAGAAGATTATCCGATAAATGCTGGGGCAGGTATATCAGGGTTCCGTAGGATTGAGCCTGACTTTATGGATCTTCACCTTTTAATCAAATCTTTCTAATGCACCAGAAAAATCCAGCCATCCGGAAGTGGCTTACAAGAGCAATATAGTGATCTGGTGAGGGCAGGGATTGGGGCAAATTGGATCGGATGTAGAGGCTAGGGTAATCGGTAACTTGATCATTGGAGCGTTAAATTCACAGTTAAAGTTCTGGGTATTTGCTACAATGGGCAAATTTATCCTGCTGCCTTGTCAGCCAACTTCCCAACGGCAAGCGTTCTCCATCCATCTTCTGGAGTAAGATCCGGATTCCATGTTTTTGTATTACTTAAACGGATAGCGAATTGCTTGATAGAGCATTTAAAAACTTTATAAATGATACAGCTTCCACCCCTGATGAAAATGGAATGAATAGGGTGGAAGCCAGGATAAACCGTTTGCAAGAAACAATATTCCATATTAATCGAATAATCTTTTATTTTTTCACCATTTTTTAAGGCCTAACAACTTTTCACCCAATTCCGTTAGGATCGCTCGATCATATCTTTCTTGTTCCCAGTTGCGGGGATCGCCTGGAAATGCGTCGCCAACAGGAGTTAACCTTTCTTTCCAAGACTTGATTCGCCACTGTCTGAGTTGTTCATTGTGCTCCTGTGCCGGGAACATGGATATATACTGGGCAATACGTGGTTTTGTAGAATGGTTTGTTCGGATGCCGTGGGGCAGCAAACTGTTGAATATGAGGAGATCGCCGGCTTTGGTAACCACTTTGGTAGGAGTAAAGCCGGTTATATCCGGTTTGTAAGGATCTCGATCAGCAGGTTGGGTTTTGACCCATTCATCGAAATTTCTGTACAATTCAGGGATGCACTGAAATCCTCCCATATCCATATCGGTATCCACGAGCGATAAAATCCCTTGGACATTAACGGGAATCGGGTTTAATGAAGTATCGATATCCCAATGGATAAAGCTTTTGTACTCATGACCAGGCTTTACCGGAAAGTTAAGATTACACCGGTCAATGGTCACCCATAAATGTTCTGTTCCCCAAATGTCAACAAAGGCGTTATAGATTTTTTCATTCATGCGATTGTCCCACAGGTACTGATGATGGTATAACTCAACCATTCCGGTACCCGCCAGCTCTTTCATCTTTATTTCTCGCCGCGGCGCTGTATACCAGGTAGATGGATCATTCGGGTCTTTTTCTTCAAACTCCCAGATCAAGTCGACTAAGCGATCAATGTTTTTTTGGGGAACAGCATCGTGGATGATGACATAACCATTTTCCTGCCAGAACTCCCAATCTTCTTCACTGAGAACCCGAAGGGGCTCGTTATTCAAACGTTGATTCAAAGGCGTGGTAATTGTCAGTGAATCATGATTCCCTTTCGTTAATTTTTCGTTCATTTCGGAATCCTCCCTCCATCGCTAAAGAACCTTGTATCATCAGCATAGGGTATGAAATGCATTTCAGGTCAAGATGATTTTTTTGAAAAAAATAAATTAAAATCGAATTGAGAAAGGAAGTGAAATCGGTGGCTAATATCAGACAAATTGCCAAAGAGGCCGGAGTTTCTGTAACCACGGTTTCACGAGTGTTAAATAACCATGCCTATGTGAGTGAAGAAAAACGGAAAGCGGTGCTTGAAGCGATCAATCGTTTAAACTATTCACGAAATCTGAATGCGATTCATCTGATCAAAGGGAAGACAAATATTGTCGGTGTCATGCTTCCGTATATTAACCACGCATATTTCGCACGATTGTTGGAAGGGATTGCAAGTGAAGCACTCCGCTCAAATTATCAATTGATTTTATTCCAAACGGATTACAATCCTGAAGAAGAAATGAAAGCCCTGAACATGTTGAAAATGAAACAGATTGACGGCTTAATCATATGTTCGAAAGCATTGGAGTGGGGACAAATAGAACCTTTTACGGAGGATGGACCTGTTTTGGCGTGTGAGGATACCGGGGACGCAGCGATCTCTTCCATTTATATAGACCATTACGCCGGTTTTCAACAAGGTCTGTTCTATTTAATGGAAAGAGGACACCGCCATATTGGATATTGTTTGGGCAGAGTTAATAGCAATAATAGTCAGGCTCGTCGAAATGCTTATGTCGATGCGCTGGCATTCATTGACGAGGTTGTTCGGGAAGAATGGATGTTTTATCAATGTTATAGTATCGAAGACGGAGTGAAGGTGGCAAACAAGATGCTAACCATGAAGGAAAGACCTACTGCGCTACTGGTGGCAAGTGATCAGGTAGCGGTAGGTATTATGATGGAAGCTGAAAAAAATGGAATCAGAATACCGGAAGATCTTGCCATCATCGGATTTGATAATCAGCCAATTGCGGAAGTGTTTGATCTTACCACTATCGATAATCAACTGTTTGAAATGGGAAGCAGCGCATTTCGTATCGTACACAATCAAATAACGAAGAAAAAAAGAGAACCGCAAAAATGCAAACTGGAATTCCGTTTGATTGAACGTTCAACCGTTTAAAATTGACATGTGATGCAAGAGTCGCTTCTTCGCTGATTTCATATGGCTACATGCAAAGACGTATTGGCAATGAAGAGGATTTTTTCTTCACTTTCGCCTGCATGGAGTTTCCGCCAGAAAAAAAGCGCCGGAAGAAACAGGATTGAAGGCGTTGGCCCAATTAGAAGTATAAAAAGGTTATCAATCAGTTTGTTGGTGCAGTTGATGTCAAGTTCCACAATCCCCAGGTCCCTGATACTTCAGGAAGCCAAGCGAGTGTTGAAGAAGAATGATGTCTTTTTTCATGGAGAAGAATATTGGGTGGTTGTTCCTCCAACAGTAAAGGTAAGACCACAATGGGAAAAATTCATTTTTGAACAAAATGAACGCCCTAACCGTCCGTTTGGAGTAACGGATGATAATGGGATTGCCAAATACCTCGAGGAAATTGGAGGAGTCGGATTTTGACCTTATCCACCTGGCCGGTGCATGAAACGTTTTTGCAAAAAATTGAGCACTTTGCGACAAGAGCCGGATCATCAACTTTTGGAATAAGTGATGAAGCATTGGAGAATTCTGTGGAAAAGCTGAAACAATGGGCTTATCATGAGTACGGGAATCTCGACCATCCCTATTTGGGAGTTAGAGGCTTTCGGGTTGTAATGGGAACATTTGATTCTTAAGAGGGAAAGCATAGGATTTTCAGATAAAATAAACTCAACATCTCCACAGATTCGGCGGTAGAACAAACGTTTTCCAAAGGAGATGTTCTTCCTGCAAAATAAATATGTTGAGAAATAAGGATGAAGTGATTGTGAAGTGGTATGAGAATGTGAATGCAGAAGCCAAAGTTGCTTATTTATTAACATTGACAGAAAAAGTAATGGGTAAAATAGAAAATTATGAATGGTATCACCTGGCAAGAAAATCCATCGACATGTGCTGGGAATGGGTAGAAGAGAAGAAGCATAGTGGAGATGAACTTTATTTGAGCTTAGATAATGAAGATGGTGATGGGTTATGTCATATTCAAGGGGTAGCTTATATCAATGATATAACCGATCCTCAAGAGAAATCGATATGGTTTTGTGTAACTGATTCAGTATTTTATGCCACTTGGCAGGCGTATCAATATGAAAAAGAAGAATATGTCCCGCAGGCTATAGAAACGGTAGATGATGAAATGATAGATGACTTTATGGAAAAAATAAAAAAAGTGGACGGATATCAAGAAGAGTGGGCTGAACGTTTAAAACAGTATCTGCTCGAAAACTCTCCAGCAGGCAGTGACAAGAAGATCAAAAGAGAAGAAATGATTGGTTTGATTTGAATTTGCCCTAATAAGAGAAAAAAGGCTGAATGGATTAATGATTTCAGTATAACATTTGATTGGGTAGACGGCTTTTTGCAAATTAATGAAGAGGAAGCCCAGGTTGTGCGGCAGATCTTCGAATGGTATAGCAAATCGGCGGAATATCAAGCTGAGGAGAAAAGAAGGTAAACATTACACCATGGAATGATTTGCGGTGAATCTGTAAGTGCAGTGAATGCGGGTCCAATATGATTGTAGTCCAAATGACCAAATACCTGGTGCGCTTCTCCGTGGTGGAAGCAAAGTGATCAGGAAACTGCCCGGGCCGCTGCAAAAAATCTTCGCCCGATCCGGATTTATCGGTTCAATTGAAGGAGCGAGAATCAGTGTTGCCGATACCTCCTACGCTGTTGGCAGAACAGATATTGAAGGATTGGAAGATAAATATTTGAAGGAGCATCTCCAAAAGTTTTAAAGAGAGCACCATCACAAGCAGGATTGAAACCTTTAGATGAGGATGCCAGATAGACCAATTAAGTCACCGTTTACAAACGCAGCATTCAAAAATCATGCTGAAGAAATGGTTATAAATACATTTGTTAAAGCAATTGATGCTAAGTTTCCCAATCCTCTGGATATAAAAGGGAAACTATATACATCAATCAAACCCAAGAGGAGTATGTACTAAATGTTTTTCTGGATTGTTAATCCTGATTCAAAAGTAGGGTATTTATGCAACTCAGCAAAAGATATCCTAATTTAGAAATTGTAGTTACATCAGAAACTGATGAAAATGTAAAGAAGATGACTGGTAGGTTATCTTTTATTTTAGAAAATGGTAAATTGATTGATGAATAAAGGGGGGGACAAGATTAAATGGCATGGTACATGAATATCAATGAAGATGCCAAAGTGGGTTTTTTATTGGCTTTAACAGAAAAAATGATTGATCAAGTAACTGAAGGATATAATGATGCGAGGAAAGGAATAGACAAATGTTGGAAGTGGGTTGAAGAGAAGAAATATGATGGAGTCGATCTCTATCTTATCTTCGATAATGAAGAGGATGGCGGTTTATCCATGTTTTATGAAGAAGCGGTGGATAATGAGAACCACCAGCAGGCAAGCATTTGGTTATGCATCAATTATGCCTTGGTATATACAATCTGGCAGGCATATAAATTTGAATATGGGAATGATGAACATGTTCCTCAATCCATTGAAATCGTTGATGATGAAATGATTGATGCGTTTACGCAAGAAATAAAAAAAGTGGACAGATATCAAGAAGAGTGGGCTGAAGGATTAAAACAGTATCTGCTCAAAAACTTTCCGGCAGGCTGTGATAAAAAGATTAGAAAAGAAGAAATGATTCGTTTGATTTGAATATGCCCTAATAAGAGAAAAAAGGCTGGTTCCAATATGAAGGAACTAAGCCTTTTTGCATACTTAGCCAGATAAGATTGCGTCCTCCTGATCAAAAGCAGAGTATTTTGGAACAACTCGTTTCAAATTCTGCAAAAGATATGGTTAGCCATTAGATATAAGTGTTTGCAGTCTAAGTCCTTGCTTCCGAAGGGATGGAGTTTTGGGATTCGTTCTGAGATGATCAATAAGGGGTGATTTTACTTCTTAAAAAGTCGATAGGATGAATTCCTTGATTACTGAATTGAGGAGTGATACGATTTCCCCGTTCTTTCACAAAAAGTGATTCAGGCTTTTTGTAGAAGTCGATGAGAAGTTGCAGGAATTCTCTCAAACTTGGTGCGATAACAAACTTATTTTCTTCATCTCTGCCGAAATTGATGATTTGCCTATAGGTTCCCTTTGTATCTGGATCTAAATCGATTCCAATATGATTGCCTACCCCGTCATGAGAAAACGGAATCCATCCTCTATTTATGTACATTTTCTCTTGATATGCCCGTCGGGATATGAAGTATAACCTTCTTCTTCATTCCATTCCTCCCGCAAATCATCCCATACTTTCCACTGTTCGTACATTTCGTTTATAGACAAAAAGGGGAATCCCATAATAGAAATACCGTAGTCCAAGTCTTCGCCATTGTTACATAAGTACCACTCTTTCAAATCCGAAGGGAGTGACAATTTCATCTTTTCTTCGAATTGCCTGATTTCTTCGACCGTTGCCGGTTTGTTTTGAAATCCCATATAACCTTTAACTTTTTGACTCAATAGCTTTTGTAATTCGTTCCACAATGTTTTAATGGTTTGGTCTGCTCCCATCGTCTCACACCTTCCACTTAAATTTGCAAATGAAACACCAAGATGATATTCCCTTTTGGGAATCGAGTGTCTATGGTAAGGCTGAACGAGTGCATCGTCAATGCCTTGTTTTTTTTGCTTGTATATCTTCCCTATCTCAAGCACGAGTAAATTAAACTCTCGTCTGAAAGTTTGCAATCAGTAACGTCATGCAGAAGTTAAATGCAAAAGAGCGTTCCCAAGCTGTCGTCGGGTTGGTTCGCCACAACCCCAAAAGAAGCGAGGATTTGAAATACTATCGTTTAGGCGGGAAGAGGTGACAGTGGACCTAAAATCACGGGATAACACGAATAAACAATTATCAAAAGTTTGCAAATTGTGGTTTATACATAAAAGGGTGTGTCAAAAATGAATACCTTTTTTTATATATAAAGCTGCAAGGAATGAATTAATTTATACGAACTCTAAAAAAAGCAAAGGGTGAAGAAATCGAACAGCATCTGTTTTCCGATGATAAGGATGAACTAAGCATGTTCATAAGCCAAACGATCCAACGAACGCTGAAAAAAACAGTCGATCAGACGTTGCAGACGATTCATGAAGAGTTGAAGAAGATTCTGGAGCAGTCGGCTATTCTAATGGATCAAATCGATTCGAAGGTAAACGGTTTTATATCACTTACTCTCTCTTTTTTAACAACTAAGAATAACATGACGAAGAAGGTGAAAATGTGATTCCGGATTATCAAACATTGATGTTGCCTGTTCTGGAATATCTATCCAATGGAAAAGAGCATACGACGAAAGACCTTAGAGAAGCGATGGCAAGGGAGTTTAAAATAACCGACGAAGCGAGAAAACAACTGCTGCCCAGTGGAAGAAAACCCGTTTTTGATAATAGAGTCAGTTGGGCATGTACATATCTTAAAAAAGCGAAATTAATTGAAAGTCCCAAACGTGGGATCATCAAAATTACGCATAGAGGACAAAAGGTATTAAAGAGTAATCCAAGTGAAATCAATAATCAATTTTTATTGCAGTTTGAAGAATTTAGGGGATTTTTTGCGAAAGAAAAAGCAGATCCGGTGATTGATAAAACACAGACCAAAGAGCTTGTTAAAACTCCGAGAGAAACATTGAGCGAGAGTTATGAACTGATTAGAAAAGAATTGGCTGAAGAGCTGTTAGAACAAGTCATGAAATGTTCTCCGGATTTTTTTGAGAATCTTGTAGTTAAGTTGTTAGTAGCAATGGGATATGGAGGATCTTTAGAGGATGCAGGTCAAAGAGTTGGAGGTACGGGTGATGGGGGGATTGATGGTGTTATAAAAGAAGATAAACTTGGATTGAGCCAGATCTACATTCAAGCAAAGAGATGGGACAAGACGGTTGGCAGTCCCGAAATTCAACAGTTTGCCGGCGCTTTGACGGCTAAAAACGCTGAAAAAGGGGTTTTTATCACTACCTCCAGATTTACTGCCAGCGCGATCAGTTTTGCAGAAAAGGTTCCGAAAAATATTGTTTTAATTGACGGGGATGATCTGGCTGAACTGATGATCGACTATAATATAGGGGTATCTGAAGAGGAGCGCTATATTGTTAAACGAATTGACAGCGACTTTTTTGAACAATGATTTTTAAGAAAAAAACAGGTGGGTCGACTCAAAGGTGTGTGCATATGACACACCTTTTTTATTGGATATTGACGTGAAAATTGATATAATAAGATCAAATCGAATTTTAGTAATCGAATACTAAATTTGTTGTTGCGAATATCATGTGGAAGGGTATATACTATTCTCGGGAGGAGGGATTGGTGGAAAAGGAGGCACAAAACATGGCAACGCTTTTTCACTTCCAAGAACTGCTTAGACAGAGAAATATCATTGACCGTGATCAAATCACCGTTGAGTTATTGCGCATCCACCTGACCCAAAAAGCATATGAACAAAAATACAACTTGGAGAGTGTAGATGAAGCGTCTCTATATGAATTGATGAAAGAAACAACCGAAAAACGGCTCGGTTATTTTCCAGGAGACCCAAGCTGGTTTTATGAACTTTTTCAGGCCGGCAAAGAGATCAACTTCATTCAGGCTCTCAAGGAAATATTCCAAAAAGACCGGTCTGGAGTGATGGTCAGCCCCGCCTATCTTGTGGATTATTTTTCGCGATCTTTGATGGACGGGCATATTGAGACGGTATTGATTGCGGAAGCACATAAACATTTGAATGGTTTGATAGAGCTGATTGAAACTAACCTGGATAAAAACTTTGTCCTGACCGCTGAAAAAAAGTGGTTGGCAGAAGCGTTAAAGTTTCTTTTTGCACACTGCAACCATGTGGAAGTGCTTCAGGTTTCCATCTACAGCCTCTTACCATTGGATCAAGAATTTGACCTGATTATCGCCATACCCGCATTTGGCTTTAAACCGGAAGTAAACACGGAACGGTTTATGACACGGGAATCAGAAGGGATTGCCGCTGAAAACTTGCTTGATTGGCTGAATGAATTCGGGGAGTTGCAAATTGTTGTCCCCGCAAGATTTACGTTTTCAGGCGGTTCCTTTGCAAAGTTGAGATCCTGGATTCTCCAACATTTCAATATAAAATCAATTTTTACCTTGCCTGAAGGATCCCTGCGCCCCTATACAGGGATGAAAACATACCTGATCACGATCTCCCGTCAAGCGGTGGATTCCATCCAACTGGGAAGCCTTGAGCTGAAAAATGGACAATTTCTTCCCTGTGTTCAAAAGGAGATTGATCAGGAAGAACTTAAAGAACGGGAAGACTGGCGAATCGAACTTTTGCTGGCGGATGACCAGGAGGATCTCCTCGGTGGGCTGGCCGGGCCCAATCGGCAAGTGTTCAAGTTAAAAGAAATCGCCGAACTTTTTCGGGGAAAGTCGATTATGAAAAGCCATATCCAACCCGGGGAAATATCGGTTCTCAATATCTCCAATATCGAAGACGGGGAGATTATTTGGGAAGGGATGGACACGATCGATGAGGAGTACCGGAAAGTAAGGCGTTACGCATTGGAAGAAGGGGATTTGGTGATTACTTGTCGGGGGACGGTCAATAAAGTGGCGGTGGTTCGGGAATTGCCCAAAAAAGTGATCGCTTCTGCGAATATTATCGTAGTCCGGTTTTCAAAAGAAGTGATGAGCGAATATGTAAAAATCTTTTTGGAAAGCCCGGTTGGCACCCAATTGGTGAAAACGTTCCAACGCGGAACTACCGTGATGAATATTAACCCGGCCGATCTGGGCGAGATGGAGATTCCTTTGCCGGATATAGAAGAACAGCGGAAGATTGTCGAAGAGTATCGGAAAGAACATCAACTCTATCTCGAAACCGTCCGCAAAGCCAAAGAACGGTGGGAGAAGAAAAGACAGCAGATTTACGATCAATTATTGGACTGAGGGGGCTTAAGTGGTGGCAGTATCCAACAACAACAGCGCCGAATTGGGATTTGAACAACGCCTGTGGAACATGGCGGACAAACTGAGAAACAACATGGATGCAGCCGAATACAAACACGTGGTGTTGGGCTTGCTTTTCCTGAAGTACATATCCGATGCGTTTGAGGAAGAATATGAACGCTTATCCAAAGATGAGTGGGCAGACCCCGAAGATCCTGATGAATACCTTGCCAACAATATCTTCTGGGTTCCGCAGGAAGCCCGCTGGTCTCATATCAAAGCCAACGCCAAAAAACCGGAGATTGGGCAAATCATCGATAATGCGATGTTGGCCATCGAACGGGACAACAAGTCGTTAAAAGGCGTGCTTCCCAAAGATTACGCCCGCCCGGAATTAGATAAAACTAAATTGGGCGAGATTGTCGACTTATTCTCGTTCAAAGTGGGGGACAAAGACAGCCAGGCTCACGATGTGCTGGGACGGGTATACGAGTACTTCCTCAATAACTTTGCCAGTGCGGAAGGAAAAAACGGTGGACAATTCTACACCCCGCGCACCGTCGTTAAGTTGTTGGTTGAAATGATTCAGCCTTTTAAAGGCCGGATTTACGACCCTTGCTGCGGTTCGGGCGGAATGTTCGTTCAAAGCCAGGAGTTTATCAAAGCCCATCAAGGTAAGATTGGGGATGTGGCTGTCTACGGACAAGAATCCAACCCGACCACCTGGCGCCTCTGCAAAATGAACCTGGCCATTCGCGGGATTGACAATAACCTTGGCGAACACCATGCGGATACCTTCCACAACGACCTGCATAAAAACCTGAAAGCGGACTACATCCTGGCCAATCCCCCGTTTAACGTCAGCGACTGGGGCGGCGAGCGTTTAACCGAAGACCTCCGCTGGAAATACGGGGTTCCGCCGGCCAAAAACGCAAACTACGCCTGGATTCAGCACATCGTCTCCAAACTGGCTCCCAGCGGAACGGCTGCTTTTATCCTGGCGAACGGTTCCATGTCCACCAACCAGAGCAGCGAAGCCACCATCCGCAAAAATTTGATTGAGAATGACCTGGTCGAAGCGATCGTCACTCTCCCAGGGCAGCTCTTTTACTCCACCCAAATTCCCGTCTGCGTCTGGGTGATGACCAAAAACAAAGCGGCCAAAAACCACCGCAACCGCAAAGGGGAAATCCTCTTTATCGACGCACGCAAACTGGGCCACATGGTGGATCGTGTCCGCAGGGAATTAAGCGATGAAGACATTCAAAAGATCGCCCGAACCTTCCATGCATGGCGAGGGCAAAAAGAAGCGGGAGAGTATGAGGATATCAAAGGCTTCTGTAAATCAGCCACTTTGGAAGAAGTACGGGAGCATGAGTATATCCTTACTCCGGGACGGTATGTGGGGATCGAAGAGACGGAAGATGATGGGGAAGCGTTTGCCGATAAAATGGCGCGTTTGACCAGCGAATTGGCGGAGCAGTTTGCCAAGTCAAGGGAATTGGAAGAGGAGATTAGAAAGAATCTGCGGGGGATTGGGTATGAGTTTTGAGGAGTGGAAGGAAGTTAGATTAGGAGATATTGCTCATGTTCAAACAGGTCCCTTTGGAAGTCAGTTACATCAAAGAGATTATAAAGAATGCGGAACACCGATTATTACAGTGGAACATTTAGGTGATAATCGAATTATTCATGCTAACACACCCTTTGTATCTGACGAGGATAAAGAGAGATTGAAGAAATATATACTTCATCAAGGAGATATTGTTTTTAGCAGAGTTGGATCAGTTGATAGACGTGCATTGGTTAGAAAAAGAGAGGAAGGTTGGCTTTTTTCTGGACGATGTCTTCGAGTTCGAGTTACAGATCCTGAAATAGATTCAGAATATCTTTCTTATTATTTTGGTTTAGAGTCATTCAAAGAATACGTTCGAAGAATAGCAGTTGGTGCAACTATGCCTTCATTGAATACCAAGATACTGAGTAATATAAAAGTCCGTATTCCTGATTTTGTTACCCAAAAAAATATTGTTAAAATGTTGAGTCCCTTTGACGAAAAAATCGAACTCAACAACCAAATCAACAAAAATCTTGAAGAAATGGCACAAGCGATTTTTAAATCCTGGTTTGTCGACTTTGAGCCGTTTCAAAATGGAGAGTTTGTTGAAAGTGAGTTAGGGTTGATTCCGAAGAGGTGGGAAGTAAAACAGATTGGGGACGTATGTACAGTTGTCGGAGGAGGAACGCCAAAAACTAAAGTCGCTGAATACTGGGAGGGTGGAGATATTCTATGGGCAACACCTTCCGACATGACATCTAAAGACAGTCCTGTGATTTATGATACTTCAAGAAAGATAACTCGAGAAGGCTTAAGCAATAGTGCTGCTAAATTAGTACCTTCTGGCTCAGTAATCATGACAAGCAGAGCAACAATTGGGTATTCTGCAATAACTATGAAAGAGTTATGTACTAACCAAGGTTTTATCAATGTTGTTTGTGATGAAAATATTTCCAGTTATTATATGCTCTTTTACTTAAAGTACTCAAAAGATAAAATAAAAGGATTAGCCAACGGGAGTACTTTTCTTGAAATAAGTAGAAAAGTGTTTAAAGAAATCGGTATTGTTGTACCACCTAAACATATATTGGAAAAGTTTAATGAGATAGTCGAACCCATAATTCAAAGTATTTATCAATCTGAAATTGAAATACAAAAATTAACTGAACTCCGCGACACCCTCCTGCCCAAACTCATGTCCGGTGAGATCCGTGTACCTCTGGAAAACGAAGGGAGACATCAAGATGAGCAGCTTCAACGAGTATGAACTGGAACAAGCTTCCCTGGAATGGTTTCAAGAGTTAGCCTATGATGTGAGCTATGGCCCCGAGATTTCCCCTGAAGGCGATTATCCGGAACGGAACGAGTACAGCGATGTCATTTTGGAAGAGAGATTGCGGGATGCGCTGTCCCGCATCAACTCTTATCTTCCGCCGGCAGCGATCGACGAAGCCGTTCGCAAGATTTCGATTCCGCAAAGTCCCAATCTCCTGATGAACAACCAGGCATTTCATCAAATGATCACCGACGGAATTGATGTCCAGGTCCAGCGGGACGACGGCAGCTTCAAAACCGAGAAAATCTGGCCCATCGACTTTAAAGATCCCCACAATAACGACTGGCTGGTGGTCAACCAGTTTACTGTCATCGAAAACGGAGTAGAGAAGCGTCCGGATCTGGTGGTTTTCGTCAATGGAATGCCGCTCGTGGTGATCGAATTAAAAAGTGCTTCCAATGAAGAGACTGACATTACCAAGGCATACAATCAGATTCAGACTTACAAAAGGAAGATTCCATCCCTGTTTACTTACAATGCTTTCTCTGTCATCAGTGACGGGGTGAACGCCCGGGCAGGTTCCCTGACGGCCGACGAAGACCGGTACATGATGTGGCGGACGATCGACGGGGAGGACGTCGCTCCGGGCGCCATTCCGCAACTGGAAGTTTTAATCAAGGGAATGTTCGAAAAAGAACGTTTTCTGGATATCTTAAGGCATTTCATCTTTTTTCAAACGGACGGAGAAAATGTCTACAAGATTTTAGCCGGATATCATCAATACCATGCGACGGTGAAAGCGATCGAGAGCACGATCCGCGCAACTGAGGAACAAGGGGACCGCAAAATTGGGGTGATTTGGCATACCCAGGGTTCCGGGAAAAGTTTGTCCATGGTCTTTTATGCCGGAAAATTGGTCTCTGAGCTGGCTAATCCGACAATTGTAGTGATCACTGACCGTAACGATCTCGATGATCAGCTTTTTTCCACGTTCAGCAAGTCCAAGCAGTTGTTGCGCCAAACGCCGAAACAGGCCCAATCCCGCAAAGAACTGCGCGAGCTGCTCAATGTGGAGTCCGGGGGCATTATCTTTACCACGATCCACAAGTTTGCCCCGGAGGAAAAAGGAGATCAGATGCCGGTGCTGACGGATCGCCGCAATGTAGTGGTGATCGCCGACGAAGCGCACCGGAGCCAGTACGGGTTTAACGCGGAAGTGGTGAAAGGAATAGAAGAGGCGAAGGTCAAGTTCGGTTTCGCCAAATATATGCGTGACGCCTTGCCGAACGCTTCCTATATCGGATTTACCGGTACGCCTGTTGAGCTGGCGGATAAAAACACGCCGGCAGTGTTTGGGGACTACATTGACATTTATGATATGACCCGCGCGGTGGAAGACGGAACCACCGTCAAGATCTACTACGAAAGCCGGATTGCCAAACTCTCCCTGCCGGAGGAAGAGAAGCCGAAGATCGATGAGGAGTATGAAGAAATCACCGAGCATCAGGAACTGGATGAGAAAGAGAAGCTCAAATCCAAATGGGCCCGTTTGGAAGCATTAGTCGGGACGGAAAAGCGGCTCAAGCAAATCGCTAAAGACATCGTGGAGCATTTCGAAACCCGGCAGAAAGCCATGTTCGGTAAAGCGATGATTGTCACCATGTCCAGAAGGATTGCCGTTGACCTCTATAACGAGATCGTCGCCCTAAGACCCGAGTGGCACAGTGACGACCTGGATAAAGGCGTCATCAAGGTGGTGATGACCGGAAATTCTAGCGATGAGGCAAAAATGCATTCTCACCACACCACCAAACAGCAGCGTGAACTTCTCGCTAACCGGATGAAGGATATCCATGATGAGCTCAAGATTGTCATTGTCCGCGATATGTGGCTCACCGGTTTTGACGTTCCCTGCATGCACACGATGTATATTGATAAACCGATGAAAGGCCATAACCTGATGCAAGCCATCGCTCGTGTCAACCGCGTGTTTAAAGATAAACCGGGCGGATTGGTAGTTGACTATATCGGGATCGCCGACTCTTTGAAAAAGGCTCTGCAACAGTATACCGAAAATGACCGCAAAACGGCGGGTGTGGATACCGAACTGGCCGTTGACCTCATGCTTGAGAAGTATGACCTGATCCAGGATTTGCTTCATGGCCATGACTACAGCAAGTTTAAAAGCGGAAGCCCATCCGAGCGGATGCAAACCATCGTTGCTACTGTCGATTATGTATTAGGGCTCGGTGAAGAAAAGAAAAAACTGTTCCTGCAACTGGTTACCGAGCTGGCAAAAGCTTATGCCTTGTGCTCCACCACTCCCGAGGCGGAAAAATTGAACTTGGAAATCGGGTTCTTTAAATCGGTGAAAGCCGGGATTATCAAGATGATTCCTGCTTCGGGCAAGAAAAAAACGGCTTCCCAGTTGGATGCCGAGATCAACCAATTGGTATCCAAGTCCATTATCTCTGAAGGCGTAGTGGACATTTTGGGCGCCGTTGGCCTCAATAAACCCAACATCGCCATCTTGTCCGATGAGTTTTTGGCCGAGGTGAAAGGATTAAAACAGAAAAACCTTGCCGTAGAGCTGCTCAAACGATTGTTAAACGGAAAAGTAAAAACCATCGCTAAACGAAATCTGGTTCAGTCGAAAAAGTTTTCCGAGATGCTGGAAGAATCGATTATCAAGTATCAAAATCGGACGATTGAATCAACCCAGGTCATCATGGAACTGATTGAGCTGGCAAAAGAGATGAATAAAGCCCACAAGCGGGGCGAGGAAACGGGATTATCCGATGATGAAGTGGCCTTTTATGATGCTTTGGCCAACAACGAGTCGGCAAAAGAAGTCCTGGGGGATGAAGTGTTAAAGCAGATCGCGCGCGATCTCACCGATTCGATTAAAAGAAATATCACGGTGGATTGGAATCTAAGAGAAAGCGTCCGAGCCAAAATGAGGGTAACAGTCAAAAAATTGTTGAGAAAATACGGTTATCCGCCAGACAAAGAGAAAAGTGCGGTTGAAATTGTGATGAAACAAGCAGAATTAAGCTGTCAGAACGAGACGGAAGAATTAGACGAAGAACTGGATTAATTCTTGTAAAGCAATGAAAAAGTGAAAGGGGGGATGACCAAAAGCATTAAAGAAATGTTTGCGGTTGGAAGTGCCAGTTCCAACTGCAAATCGGAATCCGATCTGCTGAAACTGAGCCAACAGGATCAGCAGGTCATAGATGCCGTTTTCCACCGCCAAATGGAAGACTGCACAGATGAAGATCACTCCATAGGTTTTACGCGCAAAGAGATTCGTTTGTGCAACCCCTTCAACCTATGCTTCCTTAAATTAGCTTTTCTCTTATTGTAACGAACTCTTTGCGCTCCCTTCAAGTCAAGTCCGGCATTTCATTCTCAATACCTGAACCAGAGGTGAAAGAAAAAGATGAAGCGACGATGGAAGAATTCAAAAAGATTAAAAACGGGATGACACATGAAGAGGCTGTGAAAATTACCGGTTTTGAAGGAACGGAAATGAGTTCCACAGAAATTGGTGGCATCAAAACGGTTATGTACTCTTGGGAAAATGACGATGGTTCGAATATGAATGCGATGTTTCAAAGCAACAAACTGAATACAAAGGCGCAGTTTGGTTTGAAGTGACAGATGAAAGGTTAGGCGGAAGTTAGAAAGCTTCTGCCTGCTACAAATATCTTGACCATTATCTATGATTCTGAAAGGAGAATTTTTAATGTCCATTGTTTCCATTCATAAATCCTTTACCGACGCTATTGCTCAAGTGCCGCCACAAGTTCAAAAATCGGCCTGGGATATGATTCATCAGCTTACCGAACACCCGGAAGCACATGGCTTAAATTTTGAACGGGTGAAAGGGGCGATTGACCCCAAAGTCCATTCTGTCCGTGTGAACCAAAAATATCGGGCAATTCTGGTCAAGCCAGAAAAAGAAGATGTGAATTTATTTGTGTGGATTGGCAACCATGATCAGGCGTACGCATGGGCTGAAAAGAAGCGATTTGAGGTTAATAAGGCGACGGGTCTTTTACAAATGTGGACAAGCCCGGGAAGGAACGGTTCAAATGCGGTAAAAGGAATATTTTGTGATTATACCGAAAAACAACTGATTGCCATCGGTGTACCGGAAGAGCTTATTCCGGTTATATACAGTATTCAAACAACCGATGAACTGTACAATTATGCCGATGAAATTCCGGAAGATACGTTTGAACCTCTTTTATGGATCGCACAAGGTGAACCGTATCAAGATGTACTTCAAATTATCACCGAGATCAAGGCAGAACAAAGAAAAGAATTGGGAAAATCAGATCAACCATTCCTTCAAGCGATGTTAAATACGTCGGGCCAAGTGGCTGTGATCTCTTCCGATACACAGCTGCAAGAAATGTTAAAATATCCTTTTGACCGGTGGCGGTTGTTTTTGCATTCTACTCAAAAAGAATTGGTCGAGAAAGATTTTAGCGGCTCGGTAAAAGTGCTCGGAGGAGCCGGAACAGGCAAAACGGTGGTTGCTTTGCACCGGGCAAGGAAGCTGGTGAGAGATTTTTTGCTTCCGGATGAGAAACTTCTCTTTACCACCTTTAACGTGAATATGGCAGCAATCGTACAAGACTACTTAAACACCATGTGTACACCTGAGGAGTTACAAAGAATGGATGTCATTAACATCGACCGGTTGGCCAAAGAAATTGTTGAAACTTATTGTGGTGTACAAATCAACAAAATGATTGAGAGTAACCAAGACCGGGAAGTCATCTGGCGGCAAGTCGGAAGCTGTTTAAACATAGACACAAATCAACTGCTGTTCATCAAGAGAGAATATGACAGGTTTATTCAACCCTATGGAATCGAAGTAAAGGAAGAATATTTAAATCTTCTGCGCAAAGGAGGGAAAACGAAAATTGGCAAAAAAGAACGGGAAGAGATATGGAAAGTTGTTGAGTATGTCCGCAGTGAGATGGAGGCAAGAGGTTGGTATGAATATCCGGATATCATTCGCATAGCCCGAAGATGGCTGGAATCGAACCCCGGCCGATTGAGTTACCGTGCTGCCATCGTTGATGAAGCTCAGGATTTTACTGAAGGAGCGTTTAAATTGTTGAGGGCCTTGGTTCCGAAAAACAGAAATGACCTGTTTATTGTGGGAGATCCTCACCAACGCATTTACTCCCGTTTTGCGGTTCTTTCACGTTGCGGAATTGATGTTCGCGGGCAAAGATCCAGGCGTTTACGCATTAACTACCGTACCACTGAACAAATTCGAAAACAGGCGATGAAAGTCATCAGACATATTCCCTTTGATGACTTAGACGGAGGGCAAAATTTTGCAGATGATATCTCGCTTATGTCTGGAACCGAACCAATCTGCGTAAACTTTACAAACGTAAACCTTGAGAGGCAGTTCATTCTAAAACAGGTGAAGGAATTATTGAGTGAAGGGATTTTGCCTCATGAGATCGGCCTTTTCGCAAGAACCAAAAAAATGGTTGAGAAGTATCAAAAGTTCCTGGAAGATAATGGAGTTGCCGCCTCGCTCCTCACAACAGAATCTCATTTGAGCAACAAGGGAGTTCATTGTGGCACGATGCACCGAAGCAAGGGGCTCGAATTTCGCGTTGTCTTTCTGGCTGGGGTTAATGAAAAAGTCGTTCCCCTCAGTACTTTCACAAAAATTGAAGATGTAGAAGAAAGAGAAGAGTATATGAGGAAAGAGCGCTCTCTCTTGTATGTTGCCAGCACAAGAGCACGCGAGAAATTGTTTATTACTTCGTATGGAAAACTTTCGCCATTTTTGAGGAATTAAATCACAGACCTGGCTCGTTGTTCGAGCCGGGTCACTGTTTCTATATTTAATTTTTTCAAGAAGAGTTTGATAGATCTCCCTTAATGAACCCCAAAAGTCCAGACATTTTAAGCCGCATTTGAGGTAAAACGTTGACGGAACTCCTTTGGAGACAGGTACCCCAACGCAGAGTGTGGC
>NZ_JAECVY010000028.1:0-15684 GCF_016055075.1 Thermoactinomyces sp. CICC 10522
GCTAAACATCGAGGCGAAGGCTTGGGACGGAGAAATTTTACCTGTTGATTGGCCCAGTATGGCATCGTGGCTGGAGCCAAATATTAACATGTCAATAAGTTGGGGCAATGCGGCAATAAACAGAACGGCAAACACAAATAGCAGCAGTGTAAAAAGGCGTTTGCTCCACAATTTCTTTCTCTCCCTTCTAACTCTTTTGCATACTCCGAATAAAAATATCGCCCGGTCCGGACAACGGTAAAGTGTGTAAAAACGGAAGCAAAAATCATTGAGCCATCGGGTAAAGTTCCTTGGTTAGCATAATGACCGGCAACTATTTCCAATCAATAAGTTTTCACAATGGATCAATATCAGATTAACGCAGATTTGAATATTTTTCACCGAATATTTCAAAAAAATATAAATATGACTTCCTGACGAAAATCAATGAAAAACACACACTTGAACACCGCCTTTTTCTGGCCGGCGAATTTACACATGATGTTCCTATGCTTATTGCAATGAGTATACATGGATATACTAAACAAGATCGATGAGAACAGAAAAAAAGCCGGCTGCCAGGAAGAAAACTTCAGTGACAGGAAAATGATCAGGTGAAAGCTGATGTTTAAACCTTATAATGACCGGAAGGTTGAGATCGGTCAGAAAGTGGACGTCTACAAGAATTTGCGTAACGGTTTGTGGTCAATCCGCGATCACTCGACAGGCCTTATTTTAGGTCACGCGGATCAGCTGGTTCTGGAAAACACCGAATTCAAAATAAGCGAATCCGGAAAACGAAAAGCCATCCAAAACGGACGGCGTAATGTGCATGCCTATGTCGTGGGTACGCTGATTTCTTTTGACGTAAAAGATTATGTCTTGCCTGACCGATTAGTCGGCTACCACTTTATCTATACCAAGACATTCATCGATAAGAAAACAAATGAACCCATATACACGGCAAAACTAGTCTGCTTCACAAAAGAAGCAGTATTTGCATGATACATGTGTGTTTTGATCTTCTCGATTTGAATCCATGCGGGACTGCAAGACTTTTTTCCTTTCCATCGGAACCGGCCCAGATAAGAAGACGATCTGGCTTTTTGGAACCACGCTTAAGATAAACCATAGTACTTATTATGAGTACTTTTTATGGTTTGGTTTTTTCCAACAATATCATTGCTTCTTTCTCATTTGGGATTTGGAGCAAGTTGTGTTTAATAAAATGTTCAGCAGTCGGGAAGTTGCTTTTTCTTATATCTTCTGCTGCTCTTTCCAGATCAAATTGTGTATGCTTAAATTTAATTCCATTTGAATCAATAAGTAACCAATACGCACCTGGTCGCTTCGCAAAGGGCATCCCAACACTTCCCGAGTTAATGATACTCGTTTTCCCAAGTTCTATCCTGAATTGCATATGAGTATGTCCACAAACAACAATCGGGTGCTTAACATGAGCAAAGAGTGTTTCAAGCCGTTCTTTTGAAGACAGGGGAGTAAAAATATCTGCATCACTTTCCGGTGTTGCATGACAGAATAAGACATCACCAACGTCTTCCACATGAATCTCCATCGTGTTTTGCAAACCCGAAAGAAATTCAAGATGTTTCTCAGTTAATTCACCAGCAACCCACTGTTGGGTTTTACGACCCTGTTCTGATAAATGGGACAACTCGAGTCCCTTTGATGCTTCGACAACTTCTCTATCTCCATTCCCTTTAATAAATTCAACATTTATTCTTTTGCTTAAATTCAGCAGACAATCCAGAGTTTGATCAGGCATCGGTCCCGAAACGATGTCGCCCCCAATCACGATCAAATCTGGCTGTATCGTTTCAAGTTCATCAAGGACTGCTTTCAGCGCCGGAAAGTTACCGTGAATATCATAAAGCGCAGCAATTTTCATTTGATCCTCCTTGTCCATTCATGCTCATTTAGCTTGCTATATTCTTGCATACATTAGCGATAACTGTTTGACTGATAAACGCTGTCCTATTGGTGATCCGCTCCGAAAAAATCGGGGAATTGTTCGCCGCATTATTCAAGCAAACGGAGACCAATTAGCTTAATATAAAATCAATGTTCCCTTTAAACTTTGAATTAGACTCGCCTATTTCTTGCAACAATAACCGGATGATCACTTTTGTTTTTCTGTCTGCACGCTCGTAGTTTCGTTTAAAGTTCATTCGGGCAACAGGGGTATTGAGAATTCGTCGAATAAAAATCATGACCCATTCTTTAGATTTAGGAACCATTTTCTCTATACTTTTCACCAAAATTTGATTAACTGGGTCGACATGCTCCAGAAAGTGTAACAGTCTCCACATAACTTCATGTTCTTCTGTACTATCTTCAAGATACCAAATACAGATTTCTGATGGTTTCTTCCCCAAGTTCTTCATTTCCAATGAGATCGAGCGCTTCTTCAAAACACTCATATTCATCATCTGATACCCGCCCTGCTCAGGCCCGGCATACAGCCACGACGGTGCAACTGTATAGCGTGGATTCCGTTGATGTTCCCAAAGCGTTTGGATTGAACAAAACAATGTGCAAAACGCGGTTACACGTATCCCGTTTCTTCTCTTCCGCCACCGCTTAGTGCCCATTTACAATAATCTTAAGACATATTCATAAGCCGACCGTTTTTTTGCCAGCCGGATCCTGAAGAGGCCTTTTCCATTGACGGATAACGAACCATGTGCAGATCACGAGTGGAACACCGTGCATGATTGCTGCGACGCCAAACGGGGAAAACACATCAAGCAATGGCGAGCAAACCAGCATCCCGATCCCGAAACCAACGGTATGAAAAGATGAAGCCACGCCAAATATACGCCCCCGGATATGGTCCGGTTCATTCTGCAACCGCGAATTGAAGCAGATTGCCGACACACCGTCGGAAACCCCGGCAAAAAAACCGCAAATAACGATAAAAGACCAATGCACTCCTGCAAAAAGCAAGATGAAAAAGGCGGACATGAAGAAGGTGGATACACCAAAGGCAATTTCGCTGAAGCGCGCATGATCCATCCGGAACCATTTGACCGCACCACGTGCGCCTGCTAAATTCCCCACTGCCCAAGCGGCCCAGATGATCCCCGCATAAAAAGAAGGGGCATCGGGACGCAATTGCGCCGAAAAAACGGGCATTCCAACGTTGTGCGAGGCAGACCCGAACGTGTCGATGAATCGGATTATCATCAGGACCAGCAAAACAGGAAACATCTTAAGGTATTGGCGCAAAAAATTGATTTCCTCCAGGAAGCGGATGGGTTTTGCCCCACTTTCCTCTATGGCTATTTCCCTTGTTTGAATCGGGAGTATGTACAAAATAAAGGCTGAGAGAAAAAACGTTCCTGCATCGATCAAGAACAGGGTGTTGTATCCGAGGAAACCGAGAGCAAGCCCGGCCGTAAGTGTGCCTGTTACCATCCCTGCTGATTGGAGCGAATTGATCAGTGCATTAGCCTTTACAACCCAATCTTTCCCCACAATGGCCGGAATGCTGGATTGCAGAGCCACGTTAAACACCTGCCCGAACGCTCCCAGTACAAAAGACGTCACCGCCAAAAGCGGAACCTTCCAATAAGCCGGGGCCAGAACCAGCAGAACCAGAGCCGCTCCCCGGATCACATCCGCGAAGATCATGATCGTTTTCCGGTTCATTCGATCCGCCAGCATGCCGGAAAAAAAGCCAAAAAAGAAGCCTCCAAACAGACGAACTGCCATAAGTCCACCCATGGCCCATGCGCTGCCTGTCAATACGTATGCATACAGGTTATAGGCGATCATGTTGATGAAATTGCCAACGTCTGATATCCCTTTTCCGGTGGCTAATACCACCAAATTGAATTTCGGATTGCTTTTCCGTAACCCTTGACTCATCACCAATTACTCCTTTTGCCAAGACCGCTCCCTCTATTCGGAAGCAGTCTTGGAACATCAAAGTTTCTGATCCGATTCCATTTGGCAAAGACCGTTCAATGCTGTTCAATGCTGCGGATGGAGCAGGTCGTTGCAGAAGGGGCCTCTCGCTTCCTGCCAGAGGTGTATCTATTGATCCAGCGTTCACTGTACCCCTTGATTTTACCGGGTTATCGCTGACACATCGGGTTACAAAAAGACCAGAGTATCGCACCTTGGTCTTTTTAATATATCAAAAAAGTATGAATTGGATCCAAACAATTTATGATAACATCATCCGACGCTCGGACTACGATCATTAATTTGCCGGCCAGCCAATCTAAACAGTACCAAACCCTCAGGTTAATATGGCAAAATGCAATTGATTAAAACCAATATCCATTACGGGAGAAAACAAATTTAGAGGTTTGGTATTCGATGACCATGGATCGAACTGAAGTTTTAAAAATTGCATATCAATATAAAGACCAGTTTATTTCGGAACTAAAAAAGGTTTTTTCTTATCAATTCGATCCGTCTGCTGATACTTTGTTATTTGAAATTCATGGCGGAGAAGGACTGTTTGCGGTTAACCTGCTTGCTATGTCCGAAGGTGAAGAAATGCATGATGATCTCTTTCTGGATCTGTTGGATGGAGTGAACTTTGAAATAGATCTGTGACAGTTGCTGAATGATGCAGATGATGAAACTTATTTAGAGAAAAATATGGAGCTAAATCAATTGGCACATGATGTCATTTTTCGGTTCTTTGCAGAATGCTTTAATGCTGCTGAAGGGAACCAAATTCCTCTTTGCTCTTACCTTCGCCGTTCAGGAATGGATGATGTACTTGATCTTAAGAATAAATCCTGGATTAGTATAGACGATTTGTACGAATGATCTTGCACTTAAGTCCGGCTTCATCAATGAATCCAGGGAAACTGGTCTGTTAATCATTTTGGTGCACAGGACATATTTTGAGACAGTGACAGTCCAATAAGTCAGTAGTAACAATAACGCCGAATCGTTTCAATAAAACAGCGGTTTCGGCGTTATTGTTTTTATATCGAGAGAGCCAGCCCTCAAAAAAGTCAAGGCATATAAACGGATATAGCGCTCCATTCTCCGGCACTCCAGCTTTGTAATCCTGCAAGGCCTAGAATTTCCGGTGTATACTTCTCCCCTTTGCCAGCTGATCTTTGGCATTTGTATGTTTTTCTTCATCATGAATATAAACAGCCCATTCTTCGCTTTCCGTGTCCGGTTTTAAATCAATATAAATGGTACCGGTGTACTTTTCCCCTGTTGCCAATTTGAATGAAGGATAAAAAACTCCTTCCGTGCAATAGTATTGACGGGTGGCCCTCACAACCTTATTTTTAAGCTTTTCAATCGGGATCGTCGCAATGCAGACATCCCCGAAGTTCATATATTTAGGCACTTCTACGGAAACTTCCTCTTTAAAGATTCCGGTTGGAAAGGAGTTGCCGTCTTTGTTAAAAACCTGGCCTTTCATACTAAAGTCTACAATGTAGACAGGGACGGTTTTTTTGTTAACCAACAGAACACGGACCGTCTGGAACCCCTGAAATTCAGTATGCAGCTCCAACTCCGGTTTCATCGCTTCCCTCGCTTCCTGGATCTGTCTCTCCGCTTGGCGCCGTACTTCTTCATTGTGTTTCCGTGAATCCCTGACCTGAATCAGTGCAATTATCGCAGTCAACAGTGTCGCCAACGTCCCCAATAACTGTCCGATGGCTGCCCACATATCCCAATTGGTCCAGTCAATCATGTTTTCTCCACTCCCTCTCAAACAAGTGCCGGGCAGAACATCCGGCAGCCTTGTTCATCCTCATCCATCAACCATTTCCGGGTCAAGCTGGTCTGTTCGAAGATTGCGTTCTCCTGCCTGGAGGAACATTTTATGAATCTGATAGGGTTTCCTGTTCACATCAACGCGACCTTTTATTTTTGACTATTATGTATATTTCAAGGGCTTGCATTCTAAATCCGGCATCATAATCGGTTTCCGTTTTGACATCGATCAATCCTCCCTTGTTTCTTTTGATACAGCCCCATTATAGTAGAATTCCAAAAGGAGTTACGACAAGATTTGTATAGATTTTTTAAATAGATTACCTTTGAAGTCAAAACACCTCTCATCTTTTGGATCTGGACGAAGCAAATGAAGTGGTATACACAGCCATATCCCACTTAGTACCCGGATTTGCCTGTTGAGATTGTATCGGCTGTCGGGAATGGAGGTGATATACAATTCATCTTATACTCTTCAATCACTCAGTCGGAGGGCAGGATAACGCTGTTCTGTTTTCCTTGATTTAGCGGCAGTGATTTTGACATAGTCGGAAGCGGTCAGCTCCTCCGGCTTAACCCCCTCCTTTTGAATCCATGCATTTTGAAAGTCGATCGCGACGTGAGCCGGGGTTTCTTCTTGATGTCCCTGGCGAACAACTGGATAGCCAAAAAAAGTTGGATTCCAGCACCACGATCACCAATGATGCCGGAATCCAACCTTCGGTTTTATCCATTCTATGTTCAGCCAACCACCTTTTCGCTTTGTAATAAGGCGTGGTGTCAATAGCTTAGATTAAATCACCGAATGGGAAGTATAAGAAAATTCAAATCAAATCAATCATTTCTTCTCTCTTTATCTTCTTCTCACTGCCTGCCGGATAGTTTTCGAGCAAATACTGTTTTAAACGCTCCGCCCATTTCTCTTGAAATCTTTCTATTTTTTTCATTTTTCCCATAAACTCTTCATCAATGTATTCATCAGTCACAATTTCAACGGGTTGCGGGTAATAATCCTGTTCACTTTCATAAGCCTGTCGGGCGGTATAAAGCACGGCATCCACTGCACAAGACCAAACATACTCAGCTTGAGGACCATATGCATTATCCCCTATAAATGATAAACCTTCAATATAAATCAAACCATCTTCATCCTCATTATCTACTGTTTCATAAAGTTCATCCCCACTGTGCTTCTTCTCCTCAACCCATTCCCAGCACATATTAATTGCTTCTCTTACCATAGGATACCATTCATAAATTTCTATTGTACTCATGACCTTTTCCATCAATGTTAACGCATAAGCTGCCCTAGCATCTCCATTTACGTTTTTAACCCATTCCATTCCGTGCATTGCAGCCCTCCGCTTTATCAAATATATATTTTAGATCGCACCGCTTCGGTTCCATCTTTGCAGTTTTTTGATCAATGTTGAATGATCAATCCCAAGAACTTTCGCGGCTTGCCGAAGGGACGGTTGCGACTGAATCGTCGCTAACACCAACTGTTGTTCATATCTTTCTACTCTCTCCTTTAAGGTGAGCGGATTATTGGCCAGCTGTGTATTTTGAATATGAGCAGGAAGATGGTGAAGCTCGATTACAAGGGACGGGACTGAGACAATCAGATTCTCCATCAGATTTTTAATTTCTCTAACATTTCCTGGCCAATGATAGCGGCACAACTGCTCCTTGGCATCGCGACTCAGACGTTTTTGAACGCGGTATTTTCTTGAGTAACTCATAAAGTAATAATCAATAAGAGCAGGCACATCTTCAGGCCGCTCCGACAAAGGCGGGATACTAATCTCCACAACCTGCAGACGGTAAAATAAATCCTGACGAAAGCGCCCCTCTTTCACCAGACTGCGCAGATCCTGGTTCGTTGCGGAAATAACACGGACGTTCACAGGTCGGGCTTGGACGCCACCGATCCGATAAACCTGGGGATCTTGCAGCACCCGCAACAGTTTCGTCTGCAAAGCAAGCGGCATTTCGCCAATTTCATCAAGTAAGATCGTTCCGCCATCCGCCAACTCAAATAATCCCTTTTTCCCTCCCTTACGGGCTCCTGTAAAAGCCCCGGGTTCATATCCAAACAGTTCCGACTCCAGCAGCGTCTCCGGAATCGCAGCACAATTCACTTTGATAAACGGTTTATTCCTGCGATCACTCAAATGGTGTATGAGATTTGCGACCACTTCTTTGCCAACGCCGGATGGGCCAAGCAACAGTACGTTCGTTGGATACGGAGCCACCTGCTTCACTTTTCCGACAATCTCTTTCATACATTTGCTTTCAGAAACAAAAGTGTTGTCTCCATCCATCGTCAGGTGATACTGATGTCGGTTCAGTTCGGAAAGTCCGACCACTTTCTCCAATTCTTCCGTGATCCGATTCAAACGCGTAATATCACGAACGCTCGTGACAACCAGCTGGATTTCTCCAGATTCAGCGAACACAGGATTCCCGGTAATAATTACTTCCTTACCGTTCCTCAAGTTTTGCATCAGCGACATAGCTCGCTTATGTTCGATCACAAGAAGCGTTACCGAATTATTGATGTAGCCTTTTTTAATCAAATCAGTCATGTGTCGGCCAATAAGTTCTTCCCGCCGAGCCCCCGCCAGCTTCTCATATGCAGAATTCACAAGGAGTGTAACTCCGGAACCATCGGTAACATATACGCCATCCGGAATCCACTCGATAATTTCTGCGATTTTTTCCAACTGTTCCGGGTCAAAGCATTCTGCTTTTGGCAAGATACCCACCCCACGCGAAAATAAAATCGGTTCTTCAGTGGTGAAATTCATCATCGACCGGTGAATTTTGTCACCATTTTATTATAGCAACGATAATCGTAAATAGTCAAAAAAATCAATCTATAATCGGTGAAAAAATTCACCTATCATATCCGGTTTATACGATTTTGTCGGCATATACTGCGTGTTTTTATGTTGGCATGATTTTTGCTTGAATTATAAGCGAAATTCGATAAAGGGGGAGATGAGCATCGCAAACATCGTAAAAGCACGCCCGAAACTGTACGTTTTGGACAACGGACGCATGAGGATGGACAAAAACTGGATGATCGCTATGCACAATCCAGCTACTGTTGATAATCCGAACGCAGCAACGGAGATGATCGAGTTCCCGATTTATTCCGTCTTGATTGATCATCCGGAAGGAAAAATCCTTTTTGATACCTCATGCAACCCCAATTCCATGGGACCTCAAGGTCGCTGGTCAGAAGCCACCCAATCGATGTTTCCCTGGATCGCAAGCGAGGAGTGTTATCTGCATAATCGCTTGGAACAGCTAAAAGTGCGACCGGAAGACATCAAATTCGTAATTGCTTCTCATCTCCATCTCGATCACGCTGGCTGCCTCGAAATGTTTACCAATGCAACCGTGATCGTGCATGAAGACGAATTCAATGGAACCTTGCAAGTTTACGCTCGCAACCGTTCTGAGGGAGCATACGTTTGGGCCGACATTGACGCCTGGATCAAGAACAACCTGCAGTGGCGCACCATTAAACGCGACGAAGATAACGTCCCGTTGGCCGAAGGAATACGAATCCTCAACTTTGGCAGCGGACACGCATGGGGGATGCTCGGTCTGCACGTGCAACTCCCGGAAAAGGGCAATATTATCCTGGCTTCCGACGCGATTTACTGCTCCGAAAACTTCGGACCTCCGGTCAAACCACCGGGGATTATCTACGATTCACTCGGATATGTAAAAACGGTGGAACGCATCCGCCGCATTGCTCAAGAAACCCAGTCGGAAATTTGGTTTGGTCATGATTCAGAACAATTCAAGTCGTTCCGGAAGTCCACGGAAGGATATTACGAATAAGATCCAAGACTCTCAACACTATGTTTTCGTATAAGGAGGAATTGTCAGATGAAAATACGCGCCGCCGTTCTGTATGAGATGAACCTGCCAGCTCCTTACAAAGACAGCCAGCCACTTCGCATAGAAACTCTTGACCTTGACCCGCCCCAAATGGGCGAAGTGCTTATTCGCATACGCGCCGCTGGTTTGTGCCACTCGGACCTGTCTGTCATTAACGGCAACCGGCCCCGTCCAACCCCGATGGTTCTTGGTCACGAGGCGGCAGGTGAAGTCGTTGAAGTCGGTCCTGGTGTAACCGATCTCCAGCCTGGCGATCATGTTGTCTGCGCTTATGTGCCCAGTTGCGGACACTGCCTGCCCTGCCAAGAAGGGCGGCCGGGACTATGTGAACCGGGCGCCAACGCCAACAGCGTGGGAACTCTCCTGTCCGGGGAGAGAAGGTTGCACAAAGACGGGAAGGACATTCATCACCATCTGGGCATATCGGGGTTTGCGGAGTATGCGGTCGTATCAAGGAACTCCTTGATTAAGGTCGATCCGGAAATACCGTTTGATGAAGTCGCACTCTTCGGGTGTGCTGTTATGACCGGAGTCGGAGCTGTGGTGAATTCCGCCCGCGTCCCAGTGGGAAGCAGTGTGGCTGTTGTCGGCTTGGGCGGAGTCGGACTTTGCGCTATACTGGGTGCCCGTGCAGCCGGAGCAAGGAGCATTATAGCTGTGGATATAAATCCCGCAAAGCTCAAGACTGCACTTGAACTGGGGGCCACCGCAGCATTTGACGCACGCGATCCGGAAGTGACGCAACAAATTCGCGCGGCAACCGATGGCGGTGTGGAATTCGCATTTGAAACCGCCGGTGCAGTTCCCGCTATGCAGACTGCATTCGCCATCACACGCCGCGGTGGTACAACCGTCACAGCGGGACTCCCCCATCCGAAACACCAGCTCTCTTTCTCGCAAGTCCTGCTCGCCGCTGAAGAACGAACCATTAAGGGATCTTACATTGGGAGCTGCATTCCAGCACGTGACATTCCTCGTTTTATCGAGCTGTACAAGCAAGGGCGCTTGCCGGTCAACCGGTTGCTGACTGACCGCTTACGTCTTGAGGACATCAATGAAGGATTTGACCGCCTGGATCGCGGTGAAGTTTCACGGCTTGTTGTCACGATGTGAGTATGCAAAGTTGAAGGAGAGACTGTAAATGGCAGAATTGGGTCGATACTCTCTTTTTATCGGCGGAAATTGGACGGATGGACACTCAGGTGAAACGTTTGACATCATTAATCCGGCAACCGAAGAAGTGATTGCCACGGTTCCAAACGCCTCTCCCGCAGACATGCAGACTGCGATTGAGGCAGCTGTTGCAGTTCAGCCAGAATGGGCCGACACTCTGGCCTCGGAGCGCGCACATATCTTGCAAAAAGCAGCAACACTCATGCGTCAGCGCGCCGAATCCCTGGCCCGTATCATGACGATGGAAGAAGGCAAACCACTCTCTGAGGCACGTGGAGAAATTGCCTATGCAGTTTCTTTTCTAGAATGGTTTGCGGAAGAGGGGAAACGGATCTATGGCGACACCATTCCCTCTAGTTCGCGCCACAAGCGGATTATTGTTCTTAAACGACCGGTGGGCGTCACAGCGGCCATCACTCCTTGGAACTTTCCAGCCGCCATGATCACCCGCAAGTTGGGCCCGGCACTGGCTGCCGGTTGTACAATGGTTGTCAAGCCATCGGAACTCACACCTTTATCGGCTCTTGAAATCGCCCGTGTGTTCGAAGATGCCGGACTTCCAAAGGGCGTTTTGTCGGTGGTGGCAGGAACAGACGCGCCGTCGCTCGCCAAAGTTATTATGGATGACTCCCGCGTCCGCAAGGTTTCCTTTACGGGATCTACAGAGGTCGGCAAGATCCTGATGCGTCAAGCCGCCGATACCGTGAAGAGGATCTCGCTTGAACTCGGGGGACATGCCCCGTTTATCGTCTTTGAAGATGCCGATTTGGACGCCGCCGTCGACAACGCAGCGATTTGCAAAATGCGCGGTATGGGCGAAACATGCGTCTCCGCCAACCGCTTCTACGTCCACCGCTCGATTTTGGAAGCCTTTACCAAAAAGTTGGCTGCACGCTTGTCGAGCATGCAAGTGGGGAATGGATTAGACGAAGGAGTCCTTGTCGGTCCGCTCATCGAGCCGGCTGCGGTGGAAAAAGTGGAACACCATGTACGTGACGCCATATCCAAGGGAGCAAAGCTCGTCACCGGTGGCAGTCGCCACGGAGACCGCGGTTATTTCTTTGAACCCACCGTGCTTACCGATGTTAACCACTCTATGGTCATCACGCAGGAAGAAACATTTGGCCCTGTTGCCGCCGTTCTTCCTTTTGACACCGAAGAGGAGGTCATTCGGGCTGCCAACAACACGCCATATGGCTTGGCGGCCTACTACTTCACCAGGGATATCGGCCGGGTGATACGGCTTGCGGAACAACTCGAATACGGGATTCTCGGAGCCAACGACGGCCTGCCGTCAACCGCGCAAGCCCCGTTTGGAGGAATCAAGGCTTCCGGGATCGGACGGGAAGGCAGTAAATACGGAATTGAAGAATACTTGGACATTAAGTATCTGTCGCTCGGGATTTCATGAAATTGCCAAAGATACTTTCCGGTAAAAACCTGATGAGCGCTTCTCATCTTTCTTTTAACCGTACCTTTCCGGCGGCTTTACCATTCCAGTTGTGATCAAATAAACATCCCGACCGGCGACCGCAGCTTGTCGTTTGCCCTCACCGCTATTGGCCCGCTTCAGCCAGCGCTTGACTCAAACGTGGAAAAGTAACCGCTCCTCGTAAGATAATACCCATTGTAGTTCAAAGTTGGAAACAGGGAAAAGGGGCTCGCATTCTCCTTTTCCCAAATGATCCATATAACTAACCTCTGCCTCCTTTACAAATATGAGAGTAGGGACTTCAATCGCACGAAGTCCCTACCATTAAAATTAATCCTCTTCATTGACTCCAAACCATTGAAGGTCAAGGGATTTATTTTACTTACCTTAGACTCTATTGCATCATCAAAACAAGTATCCATATCAAATCCTTGCGGATACTTTCTTCGATGTACACATCTATTCTTCCACAAACACTTTTTGAATTTGATTTTTGTTTTCTTTTTTGCCGCGTATACAGACAGAAGCTGCTCCAATTGATTATCGAGGCCATAATTTCATAGATGGCTCAAGTATGTTCAAACTGGCAGTAGTTCATTAGTTTGCTCACTTCATTTACCTCTAGTTAGATTTTTTCTAAATTACGGTCATGTCTGTTTCCTTTCCAGGATTACCCCCCTGATTAAATATTCAATTTTATAAAAATATTTAATTTATTTTTCGTCTGCTACTGTTTCGTTATTTAATTGACTTGTTTCTCATTTTTCTTCTGGATGGAAAATAATTTTCACCGAATCTATTTCTCGATTGATTATTTTTCGGAATACTTCCGGTCCTTCTCGTAAAGATAAACGATGAGAGATCATATTAGTAACTTTGATTTGTCCTGTACTCATATAACGTACGGTTGATGCCCACTCTTTACCAGGGAAAGGAGCTGAAATGGCATTCCATGATCCATAGACTTTTAATTCATTTCGAACAATTTTTTCAAAAAAGAATCGTTCAATATGAATATTCGCATATGGAATCCCCATGAATACAACTTCTCCCCCTTTTCGAGGCAATGCAAATACCTGTGCCGAAGTAATGGGAGAGCCTGCTGATTCAACAGCTAAATCAACACCACGACCATTAGTATAGTCCATAATTTGTTCATATGCTGGTTTTTCTAATGAATTGATCATTACATCTGCACCAAGTTCTTTAGCGATTTGTAGTTTCTTATTGTCAATATCAATGGCATAGACTTTTTTTGCCCCAAAAATTTTAGCCCATTGTACAGCTAACAATCCAATACTTCCAACACCCATAATGGCTACTTCTACTCCTGGTTGAATGCTAGCATGATAGAATCCATGAGCTACTACAGCAGATGGTTCTACTAATGCAGCAGTATCATACTCTACATTGTCTGGTAGTGGTATAATATGACTTTCAGGCAATTTTGTATATTCGGCATAAGCACCGGGACGATAAGCTCCTATTACATGAAGCTTTTCGCATTGAGCAGGTTCTCCTCTGCGGCAGCCTTCGCATTCTCCACATACAAAGGTAGGACAACCAGCAACTCGATCTCCAACTTTAATTCTTTTTACATCTGAACCCACTTCTGTTACTTCTCCAGCGAATTCATGACCAAATGTCATGCCCGTTACATAAGGTCCAAGTTTTTTATATCTTGATATATCCGAACCGCAAATCCCTACAGACTTTACTTTAATAATCACGTCGTCAGCGTTTTCAATGACTGGCATGGGTACATTATTATCAAAACGCAGATCTTGCTTTCCATATAACTTTAATGCCCTCACTATCAGCACCTATCCTTTTTTATCAACGATTTTCAGTAAGCATTTGATACTTGACTATTAAAAATCACTACTGCACCACTTGCACCAAATTGGTTCACACCTGCTTTACTGATTAAATCTGTTTTTAGTCCTCTACTGGTGTCAACAATACTTTAATCGCTTCACCACTTTTAATTGCATGATAGGCTTCGTCCCATTGAGTAATATTAAATTCATGTGTTACTAGTGCTTTCGCATTTACTTTCCCCTCGTTCATTAAAGCAAGAGATGGTTCCCAGTCAGCAGGTTTTTGACTTCTGCTTCCCACAACTCGGATTTCTTTTTGAATGATTTTTTCAAGATCAAATTGAATATCGGGTTGGGTGAAAAGTCCAACCTGCACATACTGTCCTTGTTTTTGCAATAGATCAAGCCCTTGTTTAGCAGCTGGAACTGCACCAGAACATTCTATTACTACATTACAACCGTAACCATCGGTTAATTTATTAATAAGATCTTTTATATCTTCTTGTGTATTCATAACATAATCAATTCCCAGTTCTCTTGCTTTATCTAAACGAACTTTATCATTTGTAAGTCCGGTAATAATTACTTTACCACCACGTGCTTTAGCAACTTGGGCAGCTAGTAGCCCTATAGGTCCTGGGCCAATGACTACGACAATATCACCTTCATTTATTTCGGTCTTATCTATCGCATGGTGTGTACATGCTAATGGTTCCGTCAAAGCCGCTGATCGAAAATCTACATTTGCCGGAAGGTGATGAACACTTTCTTTACGGGCAATTAAATATTTCGCAAAAGCTCCATCTTGGTGTGTACCTAACCCTCTACGAAGACTACAAAGGTTGTAGTCTTTGGACTTACAATATCGACAATTCCCACAAATATAAAAAGTTGTTTCGGAAGTTACACGGTCACCCACTTTAAAATCAGTTACACCTTCGCCAACCTCTGCTACGACACCAGAAAACTCGTGGCCTAATGTTACAGGGACACCTACCTTGTAATGACCTTCATACGCATGAATATCCGAACCACAAATACCTGCATATTTTACTTCAATTTTGATTTGATCTTTTCCAGGCGATGGTTCAGATTTATCTTGAACTACAAAATGCCCAAAGCCAAATTCCGTTTTTACCAATGATTTCATAACAAATGCCCCCAATATACTAATGAGAATCAGACTGATGTCTCATAAGCAAAGGTGTCAGGAAAACTTGACTATACCTAGCAACCCATAAAAATAACTAAACCTTTCCCCATTGACACCATACCAGGTTCATTTGAATACAGAAAAAATTTTCCAGATAATCCAATTGATTAAGTTACCACCTTGGTCAATACTTGATACCATCGCTGATCCTTCAGGCAAATTAATTTTGGCTACCTTCGCCATTTCTGTAAATACTGGTGCAATATCTGTTGCCATGTAAAGAGAAAGCGCTATCATAACCGTTCCGACGATCAAAGAGTGTACAATGTTTCCTCTTGCTGCACCAACGACAAAGGCAATAACAAAAGGAATAGTAGCTAAATCACCTGTCAACGCCGGAATTAAATTAACCCACTTCAGCCGGTTTAAAATTGACCCATCCCGGCGTTTTGTCACTCAGACTCTGAAGAGCCTCCATAAGCTCC
>NZ_JAECVY010000029.1:0-14112 GCF_016055075.1 Thermoactinomyces sp. CICC 10522
AGGAGCTTATGGAGGCTCTTCAGAGTCTGAGTGACAAAACGCCGGGATGGGTCAATTTTAAACCGGCTGAAGTGGGTTAATTTAATTCCGGCGTTGACATTTACCAATGTTAGGCGCTGATGTTTCGAAGAGTCAATCGTTGATTCATATTCAATTGGAATGTACCATAGGGGTTTACGTGGGCATAAATAAGGGGAGTAAGTGAACGGAAATCCTCTGGTTGAAGCTTCTTTAAAATCCATTGATCATTTTCTAACAGTACTTCTTGAATCATCAATGTATTGATAAAGACTAAGCAATTTTGAAGAAGATGCAAGGATAAAACAGCAATTTCTTGGTCTTCAATTTGGTTTGTTTGTATCTCTCCACCTTTACCATAAAAGATGAAACTGTTGGCGGAGTTCCAATTTTCGACCACATTTAACCCCTCATGGATCTCTCTTCGTATCTCCTCAGAATGAAGGTACTCGCATAAAAAAATGGTCTTAATGGCCTTTCCTAATTCTCCTAGGGCACGGTAAGTAGGGTGGCTGCTATTACGGGTAAATCGTTTCAGGATCGCTTCTGTTTCCGCTGTACCAAGACGTAAGGCAGTAGCATATTTAATCATTTGATCATACTGCTGGCGGATAAGATCCCAATTGATTGGCCGGGTTAAAACAGGATTTAAATTAGGATATAGATCACCTAATCCTAAATCGGGTCGGTATAGCTTTTGCGAATGAATGGCCTTAAATCGTGGCATAAGCTGAAAGCCCAGCAAGTGGCAAAATGCAAATGCAATTTCACTTTGACCATGTGTGTCTACGTAGTTTTTTTCGATCTCCATTTCAGTGCAGTGGCGAAGTAAACCCTCCATCATGGCTGCAACTTCTGAAGATGAGCAAGATTTAAGCTGTGAATAGATACAGGTTGAGTTCTTTTCTACATGCCAGTAAATCATTACTCCACGGCCGCGATAACGAATATGCCATTCGGTCATCAAATTTTGGTCCCAAGCTCCAAACTTTTTGCTATCCGAGGCACAAGCCGTTGTTCCTTCGCCCCAAATATCTTGGATACGATAATGTAGTATGGCATTAACGACTTGAGAGATGGCTTGCCTCAAATTTTCTTTATGAATGAATTTGCGCCTTATGTACAATAAATCCTTATAATTTTCTCCGTGATCGCCTGCGGATACACGTTTTAAACCCGTATTGGTTCCTAATCCGTACAGACAAAGAATGAGACTTTTTCGAATAGTTTCCCGGTCTAGGACTTCACGGTTCCCTAACGTTTTAAATTGTTCAGTGAAATTAATCTGAAGATCCGTCTCTTTTAAAATATCGAGTAAGCTGGTCATAGGCCACTTTTTCATGATTTCAGCTTTTATCATTGTAATATGCTTGGGCTCGGGTTGAGCATCCAACGGAGTTACCGAAATCCATCCAGAGCCTTTTGATAAGATTCGCACCTTTTGATTTTGGCGTAATCCTCTATCCAATCTTTCAAGAGCCGTATGCATTTTCTGTTTTAGTTCTTCGATAAACATATCTGCTTCTAAAGGCTTTTTTAATGCTTTATAATGCTCGGTGCGGCGTAGATCAAAATCCGAGGGGAGGTCTTCTTCCGGATTTCGGTAACGATTTGCCCCAACAACCCAGATTTCTTTGCACCTGAGCTTATCTCGCAATGCTTGTAACACACTGATTTCATAATTAATTCGATTAATACGATTTGCTTCTTTATCAATGACTGTATCTAGCCAAGAGGAACGGACAACCCCCTCAATCGGAATGTGGTCACTTTCAGCATAATAACGATGATTCGTATTGGCATACTTCTTTAACAGCTCCAACGCCTCGATAACTGGTTTATGAACATCATTATTTGATCGGAAATCCAGAACATCAAGAATTTCTGGAACCATCTTTCGATAGTGAGTTCCGTAGGAAGCTCGCATGACAGTATAAACCTTTTGACGAAAAGCCGGACCTGTGTGCTTCATTTCTTTCACAATATCACGCAATGTCTGTTCATTCACAACCGGATAAAGAACTTCTTTTATGATCCCATCTGGATACTCTAAGGCTTTTTCTGCCATTCGATATAGGAGATTGGTTTTTCCACTCACCTTTTTTAAATCATGGAGAATTTCTTTTTCTACTTTTCGTTCTGCCCGAGCACCGATTCGATGGACTATTTGAATGAGCAACTCTACCAAATTATAGGTAATTTCTCTACTCCGACTCCAAAAAAATGCTGCAAGCAATGTATAGCGAATATGGTTTGGATGACGTCGTAACTCTCGAATGTCCTCTGATATCGCTCTTTGTCTATATTTTTTTAGTACCTTCGACGGAAGATTGGAGAAAAGATTTTCGGGTAACTCCAGTTTTCGAATTGTACGTAGTTTCTTTATCTCCTGAAAAATGCTATCAAGTCCCACCCTCCCCGGATCAGCGACAAGTTCTCGAAAAGTTATTGGCATTTCTTCTTCACCTAGAGAACTCGAGTCATTTTCCTCTTCTGTCCAAAGATAGATGAGTCGATCCATTTGTCTCATGGACTGTTCTGTTATTTGTTCATAGGTCTTATGAAAGAATTCTTCTTCGTGCTGTCTTATGACTGAGCGTAAGAACCTTTCCATACGGCCCTGAGTAGGGGGCTCCAACTGCCGTTTGCGAAGTTCCATATAGACATGCTCTTTAACCCAAGACAAATCAGTGTCCTGATTCAAAACATTTTCTTTTAGCCATACTGCAATTTGATCCATATCTTCGATTGTACTCTTTCGGAATCCGAAATACTCACGTATTTGAGAGCGATGAGCTTTGGCGGATCTCCCATCAAAATTGTAGTTAATCAACAAATCATCTGGAACATTTACTTGTTTAGCAATATATTTAAGAACTGGATCAGGAATATCTTGTTTACTTTGAGGAAAATAACCTTGATCTTGGAAGAATTTGAATAACACTGCAAATCCTAATCGGTTTTCAGGCGTTTTATTTGATAGCAAATTCATTTCCATGGGCAAGAAAGTAAACCGCTCCACTAACTCTTCCACGTCCCATTTCTTTTTCATAAGCGTCTCCTTTGCATGAATTATTTTACACGAACATATTAACGGGTCTACGCTCATGAAAAAAAGCCCCAAAAAACAGGACTTCTAGTAAATGGAAGCTAGATTGCACCTAGTGACAGCTACGCTGGTATTACTCCTACTATGAGAGGCTTAAATTTTATTAATTCTGAAACGGTGACAAAACGAAATCTTCTTTTTTTAACTGAGGCAAGATAACCTTTAATGCTTTCACTGTTTGCAACTTGGTACTTGAAATAATACAATAACCATCACTGGCATGGATTTAAAACTGTTTACAGCAAGTATTTGTCTCATTGGTGTGATAGTAATGTTAGCGCCCAGAAGTTAAATAGGAGGTATTGTATGTGGGAACAGTTGCACCTGAAAACGATAAAATAGATCATCAAAAGCTGACAACAACAAAGATACTGAAGCGTGGAATCTTGATATTACTTGGTGCGGTGCTCGTAGCCGTTGGCTTGGAGATATTTTTAGTTCCTAACCAAGTCATTGACGGAGGAATCACTGGTATTTCCATTATGTTATCTCACTGTACTGGGCTAAGTTTAGGGGCTTTTTTATTTGTTCTAAACATGCCTTTTTTCTTTCTTGGTTACAAACAGATAGGGAAAACCTTTGCGATCTCTACCTTGTTTGGTGTCATCGTCATGTCAATCGGAACTATCTTACTACATCCAGTTCCCCCTTTAACAGACGATCCTTTATTGGCTGCTGTATTTGGCGGAATTATTCTTGGAATTGGTATCGGCTTAGTTATCAGATACGGTGGATCATTAGATGGAACAGAAATATTGGCCATCATGTTTAACAAAAAACTCCCTTTCTCTGTAGGACAAACCGTGATGTTCTTAAACATTTTCATTCTTGGAAGCGCAGGATTTGTGTTTGGCTGGGATCGTGCAATGTACTCGTTAATCGCCTATTTTATTGCTTTCAAAATGATTGATACGACGATTGAAGGATTTGACGAAACAAAATCCGTTTGGATCATTACCGATAAGCCGGAAAAGTTAGGGCAATGTATCTTAAACCGCTTAGGCCGCGGAGTAACGTATTTAAGTGGAGAAGGGGCATATACAGGGGACGATAAAAAAGTAATCTTTTGTGTAGTGACACGTTTAGAGGAGGCTAAGTTAAAGGCGATCGTTGAAGATATCGATCCTGAAGCATTCCTCGCAATTGCGAACATCCATGAAGTAAGAGGCGGAAGGTTTAAAAAGCGGGATATTCATTAAGATCGAATTAGTTAAACACAAAATGACTTGAGACAACCACTTTGCCTCAAGTCATTTTTCTATTTCTTGGGCAAATGCCCAAAATCGACGTTCGCTACCTTTACCAGAACAGCAAACTCTGTTCCCAGGAATAATGAAAGCTGCCCTTAGCATCGGGACAGCTTTTTTTCAATTCGTAAAAAACAGGCGTCTAGAAGCCTCACAGAGCGATGAAAAATCGTTCTGAATACTCTGGGTACCCCGAATATACCTCTCTATTACCCGATCATTTAATGAACTGCTTCAAAAAGAGACTTCCTATAAAGAAAAGATCCCCAAATATAATCATTGCAATACCTGTCCAAATCGAGGCGGCTTTCTCCTTTTTTGTTATCCAATCCATTAGGATCAGTGATAGAACAAAGCTTAAAGAGAATTCACGCCAATATTTATCGAGACCGGCTAATGAAACAAGAATGCCCTGAATCGGGATTACTGTTCCGAATAGTAAGATAAAAAGAGGGATCGATATCTTGATCTTTCGCATGATTTTTACCCCGCTAATTCCTTGGCTACAATTTATTCGCGAAAATACATGGTCGCTCTCCTTTTTTCTTTATTATCCCTTTTTTACGAAAATTGAAAGAGGCATGACGCCGCCCCTATTTTTTCGCTTCAATTAGACAATTTCTTTTTCTTTAATTAAGCCAAAATCGGTACGAAAGGTGCGTTGACCTGCATAGAGGAACATATTTTTAATTTCATAAGGTTTACCATTAACAAAAATGGGATCACCAATTTGTAAGTATTCAGGAGATTTAGGGGATTTGAATTCGAAGTCTAAAATGATTCTTGGTTTTCGTATCATCATTTGTTTATTCCTCCTCCATATTTTCTATATGACTTAATTTATATAGAGATATAAAATGAAGACCTCACTTTGGACTATTTGCGATTTTTTCATGTCTATCGGTTTTTATGCAACTGTTTTCATGATTAGTTCTTCCGAGAAATTCCAGAGCGCTCAGGTGGGCGGTCTCAGCCACGAATTCTGAATAATCTAGGTACGTCTATATAAATTCGAAAAAATCTATGAGCTTCTGTCTGGAAAAATTTTCAGATATGGCGAATCCTTGCCGTCTCCTAGACGGGTTCGCTGCGGTCTTTCTTGTATTACCGCAGCGTTAAGATAGAAGAGTTGTTTAGGGAGATCCTGAAATTCACCATTAGTATACCTTCTTTTACATATGAAAAATAAGTCGATTTTTTTAAGGAAGTAGTCATTAAATTTGTCGGTCCATAAATTCGTGCCAACTTACGAATAAATAAATGACGCCAAATCCCAACTGTTTCCCTGTAATAATTAAAGCTGCCCCCGACAAAAGAGCAGCTCTTTTTTACTCCTGAATGAATAATGCACAAAACATGAGACTATATAAAAGTATCGGGGAGCCCTAACATAGAGAAGAGCCATTCCCATGTGGCTCTTCTTTTTTATCAAAGGGACTGCTGGCTGTGGACATGGTTGTATATGGTCAGTTACCAACACAAAAAAACGCCAAACCGCTTCCTTAGCCAAGCGATTCTGCGTATGGTCTGGAAAGGTCTAGAAAGGTCTAGTCAGCGAAACGGAACGGATTACTTATAATATGCCCTAAGAATCGTGAAAATACACTGACAGGCTAAAGCAGAATAACGTAAGAAAAAAAGTTCATAATAAGCGTATATTCGGTTTATCCGAATTAAAACAGGCCCATATCTGCAGCAAAAAAGCCGTTCCATAGACGGCTTTTTTGCTGCCCGATCCGAAATTTCCTGAATAAATAGCTTGATTTTTTCTTCTGTTGGTAGGATTCTACCTATCCTTTAGTGGACGGCATACTATTCATAAATTAGCGATCGCAATGCCTTCCCTTTGTCGCTGTTTAATGTTCTCGCGTTCCCGTTCAGCCATGAACGCCAGCACCTGAAGGACCAGATCGCTCACAAAAGAACCAAGCGTGTCCTTATGCTTTGTCGTGTCCAGGAGCGGCATGTCAATCACCCGGATGTCCGCACCTATCTCTTGGGTGATCTCTTCCCATTCACGCTTAATCTCTCGGGAATTACGGCCAAACCGGTCGATTGACTTGATATAAAGAATATCGCCTTTTCGTAAGAAACGTTTAAGGGCCTGATAATTGGTACGGTCGAAGTCTTTCCCGGACTCCTTATTAATGAATATGTCGCGCTCTTCGATGCCGAGTGCCAGCATTTCCTCCATTTGTCGGTCAATGTTCTGATCCTTGGAACTCACCCGAATGTATCCAAAAAGCCCATGCCTATAAATAAATATAGGCACAAGTGCCGTACGGCCTGAGATAATGGCAAAGGGCAGCTTTCATTATCTCAAAAAATTGGCCCCTAAAGAAGAATCGTAGAGTAACAAAAACCAATATATCCTCTGATTTTAAAATAACCTTATAAACGAAAGAATTTAAAATCATTTGTCGGTAATGTTACCTTTAGAATATACCTTCTTCACCTCAAAAGTCTGTTTTTTATCTGAGTAGTTTACAGTAATCTTCAGTAAAAAATAACAGAAGAGTATTACATTTTATGATAAAATAATATTGGATAATATTTAGACAACCTAAATTATAGACATTCTAAATAATAAAAGGAGAGATTGTCTATGTGTGGAATCGCCGGCTGGATCGATTGGGAACAGGATTTACGAGCAAAAGAGGAAATCATAGAAAAAATGACAGAAACACTGTATTGGCGTGGCCCAGACAAACAGGGGATTTGGGTATCCGAGCGGGCTTTGTTGGGACATCGACGCTTGATTGTCATCGACCGCGATGGTGGCGCGCAACCGATGGTTTTTGAACATCCGGACGGAAAAATCGTCTTAACCTATAATGGTGAAATCTACAATTTTCAGGAACTCCGCAAAGAGTTAGAAGGATTGGGGCATCATTTCGCCACCCGCTCCGATACAGAAGTGGTTTTACGGTCCTATTTGGAGTGGGGGGCAGAGATGGCCAAGCGTTTAAATGGAATTTTCGCGTTTGCGGTTTGGGATGAACGAGTGCAAGAACTATTGCTGGTGCGTGACCATTTGGGCGTAAAACCCCTGTTCTATCTCAAAAAAGGGGAGAGTATCCTGTTTGCATCAGAAATGAAAGCGATTTTAGCGCATCCGGATGTAAAAGCAAAAGTAGGGATTGAAGGTTTGACTGAATTGATGTTAGGAATGATCCGTACTCCCGGGCATGGGATTTATGAAGGAATTCGTGAAGTGTTGCCGGGGCATCTGATTCGCTTCAGACGAAACGGAAGTTGGGAACACACTTATTGGCAGTTAGAGAGTCATCCCCATCTAGATAATTTGCCGACAACCGTTACAAAATTGAGGGAACTGCTTTATGATATCGTGAAGCGGCAGTTAGTGGCGGATCAACCTGTTGTCTCGCTATTGTCCGGTGGATTGGATTCAAGCGGTCTGGCTGCTATCGCCGCTCAAGAGTACCGAAATCAAGGCAAGGAACCGCTCCGTACCTTTTCGGTCGACTTTGAGAACAGTGAACAAGATTTCAAAGCGAATGAATTCCATCTGAGTTTGGATACACCATGGGTTCGTCGTGTTTCTGAACATGCTAAGACTGAGCATCAAATTGTAGTACTGAATGACCGACAATTGCTTGATAATCTGGAAATCAATTATCGGGCTCATGATCTCCCAGCGATGGGGAATATGGGAACCTCCTTATACCTGCTGTTTAAGGAGATGAAAAAATCAGCCACCGTTTCTCTTTCAGGTGAATCCGCGGATGAAGTATTTGGAGGTTATGCTTGGTTCCATAAAAAAGAGATTTGGGAAGCGAATACCTTTCCATGGATGGTCTTTTTGCAAAACGACAAACAAAACCACCTTTTGTCTCCTGAACTGACCGAAAAGCTGAATCCCTATGAATATGTAGAGGAGCGGTACCAAGAAGCGATTGCCCGGGTGCCACGGTTGCATGGGGAAGATGAAACCAATGCACGCATGCGGGAAATCTTCTATTTGCACTTGAAATACTTCCTAACCATGCTGTTGGAACGAAAAGATCGCATGAGCATGGCAACCGGACTGGAAGTGCGTGTGCCTTTTTGTGATCACCGTCTGGTCGAATATGTGTGGAATATCCCCTGGGAGATGAAATGTGTCGATGAAATCGAGAAAGGAATTCTTCGCCGGGCTTTTGCTGAAGTGTTACCACAGGATGTGCTTTATCGACGCAAGAATCCCTATCCCGCGACATATAGCCCAGTATATAGCAGAGCACTACGGAAACGGCTTCTGTCGATCATAGATGATAAAACATCCCCCTTGGTGCCATTAATCGATCGAAGCAAACTAAAGGAAATCGTTCAAGGAATGACGACAAACCCCATTACTTATCCGAATATTACCATGCTTGAACGTTTCATTTTGCTAGACGCCTGGCTGAGGGAGTACAACGTGCAAATCTGCTTGTGATCAGTGAAAATTCATCCAATGAAGGGATTTTTGTGATTGGAGAAAGGTACTGTGAGGACGAAAATTAGTATCGTAAAAGAAATGAGGACGTCCTTTTTGGGTGTCCTCATTTCTTTTATACGAGGCTAACGGTACGTGCGCAAAATCATGCACATAAAATAAAAAAAGGAAAGACAGATTCTAACTATCTTCCTTTTAGCTCGATAACATTTCGCAAACATTGACCCAAAAAATGTCCCAGTGGTCATTATAGAATAGCATGGGGGGGTATTTCAACAATCAAAAGCGGAAGTATTTGGGGATATCGCCTGATTAAAACGTATTAATTTTCGATTGCTGGGCCAAAATGCCAAATAGCACGCGATTTCATATTTGTTCCCCAGTAGCCGCCAAGTGCGGCTTTTTTCATGGAGTAATGAGTAATTGACTGCCTACTCATAGGATATACTGGATAAGGCAAAGCTTCCTTCTAACATCACCCTCTCGTGGTGATGCTTTTTTATGTTGATGTCCTGATGTTTTCACTCATGATGTCATTACCCGGACATAAAATTGCTTCACCTTTCGAATAAATAATTGATGCCAACCAAATCCTGTTTCCCCAGGAACAAATAAAGCTACCCGATTCGGGTAGCATCTTTTATATGGTTCAAAACAGGGGTCTAGGAGCGCCGTAGAGCGATGAAAAATCGTTCCGAATACTCCGGGTACCCCCAGATGAGATAGGGTATAAAATCGAAAAAATCTAATTTGGCAAATCGATCAGTTCACATATGTAAGGTTATGAAGGTCTATAATAGGGAAATCATTGATTTTTTTGACTAATCGAGCTATGTATGTTATCATAATTTTATGTTCATTAAAGCTCAGACCTCGTATTTATCTACAAACCCCCCTCATTTTAGGGATTTTGAGGTTTGTAGATAACGGAGTTATGCGGGTTTTGAGCATCGAGAATCCCCAAAAGCCAGAAACGACGGAGGTTCCATTGAATCCATTTTGGAATTAGAACTTTTGCTCCACCGCAATTTCAAAGGCGAATTTACCGATCAGAAGAGTTACAGTTTGATTGAATCCATTTTGGAATTAGAAGAACCTCCGCTGACTTATTCAGTGGAGGTTTTCTTGTGTTTGAAGCGGCGAAAAAGAGGTAGAAGAAGCATGCACTGGAATATAAAAGCTGCCCTTTGTGTCGGGGTAGCTCTTTTACATTCGTAAAAACAAGGGTCTAGAAGCCTTTCTAAGCGGCGAAAATTTATTTCTGATACTCTAGGTACCCCCCAATGAAACAGGGCATATAAATCGAAAAATCTAAATGCTCCTGTACTTGTGGAAAATGTGAAAAACCTGTGGAAAAAGTATGGATTTATTTTTTATTACTCTCCCTGTTGTGATAAAATGAATACCGATCCATCGTTGAAAAACTGTTCTCTGACCGCTCCACCGTAAACGGGGCGGTTATTTTATTTTTATCAGAGGTGTCGGGTAGGGCAACCTCCTTTTGGAGCCGTTTCCCCTAATAACAGGGGTCTAGGAGCGCTGTAGAACGACGAAAAATCGTTCCTAATACTCTGGGTACCCCCGCTGATTATAACTCTAATTCCTCACAACCCCTAGAAGAAGGAATTAAACAAGATAAAACTAAGTGATTAAAAAAGCAGTTGTTGTTCCAGACAAAAATTCATTACGGTATATTTCCCTGTAAAGGAGGGAATATAATAAAATAATCATAAGTTTTCTGGCATCTTATGATTGTTTTGTTATATAATATGAGTAAAGTAAAATTTGTTTACGTTCGTCGAGAAGACGGATCTCAACCAGCATTAGAATTTATTGCAAGTATCGTTCAAAAAGCAAGGCAAGGCCACCCCTATTTCAACCAAATGGTGATTGAAATCAGAAACGGGATCAAAGCAATTGAAAAAGCGGGGATTCCACCGTGGAATTTAATTAATGAGCAACCGTTTTATGTAGAAACGCCAACTGGTATCTCTGTTAAGTTCGAGTTGTTAAAACGACTTGAATACAACTTTCCGCTTGTGGAATTCCGGGTTAATGTAGGTTCCTATCCAAAAGGCTATGCCTTTCGAATGGTGTTATTTACGCACTATTACCAAGGAACGGAATATGTCTTTGTTACCAACGCCATGATTAAAAGGCAAACATCGTCTGTGAAATTTGATGAAATGGTTAAAGAAGCAACTGAAATATATAAAGATTTCCGGCAAAACCCGAACAAATATTATCGAATGGGGGATTCATATGAGTAATCCAAAAAATCATGAGGAGCTCATGGAGCTATTGGAAAGTGTGCCGGGTGTTAAAGAAGCTGTATATAGTTTTTCGCGTATGATGGGGAGAGCTATTTTTGCTCGCCGTATCGAACTGGGTTTAACTCAAAAAGAACTGGCTCAACGTGTCCAAGAAGAAACAGGACAACCAATGCATCAGTCCGTTATTTCTCGTATCGAAGGTGGATCAATTGGTATCACTTCTCATACCTATGACCGTATTTTACGTGTTTTAGGTATGAAGGATATTGAAATAATTTTTGATACCCCAAAAGAAACAGGCGCAACTCTTGAAACTTCTTCTCTCCCTCGTGTTGCAAACGACTATCGTTAATCTGGTTCATCGTGCATTTTATATGCAAAAAACCTACATTTCGTACGTTGAGAGTACAGGATGTAGGTTTGCTTTTTATTATCTCCCTTAAAAACGAGCAAGGGGCCTACCCTTGGGTAAATGACCCCAAAATCGACGGATCGATCCTCCCTTTTAGCCTATTCCCATGTTAAAAACATTTTAGGTCAAAGTTATCGATTACGCGCAAAAATGAAGGGAGGAGTTTATGGAGCTCCTTTGGGATCTGCGGGGTGAGTAAATCAAGTGAGTCAATTTAATCCAACGTTGACATTTGTAAATTAAGATCTATGAAAAACCGCTGCGGTCTTTCTTGCGACACCGCAGCGTTAAGATAGAAGAGTTGTTTAGGGAGATCCTGAAATTCACCCTTAGTATACCTTCTTTTACATATGAAAAATAAGTCGATTTTTTTAAGGAAGTAGGTATTAAATTTGTCGGTCCATAAATTCGTGCCATCTTTCGTAAAAACAGGGGTCTAGTCGTAGAGCGATGAAAAATCGTTCCGAATACCCTAGGTACCCCAAAATGAAATAGGGCATATAAATCGAAAAATCTAAATTGCTCCTGTACTTGTGGAAAGTGTGAAAAATCCGTGGAAAAAGAGAGAATTTCTTTTTCATTAACTTGGGCGATTCATCAATCCTTTAGGTTGTTTTTACACCAACTAGTTATTTAAACCGACTAGTTGGTGTATATTTATTTTAAACATTCCCTGTGTTACAATCAATACGTAAATTAAAAAATTTCAAAAAAATAGAGGATATTACATGAAACAACAAGAGATGACGGAACTGACAATTCAAAAGGTGGTAGATGCTGGAATTGGTAAAAACAGGGGTCTAAGAGGCTCGTAGAGTGATGAAAAATCGTTCTGAATACCCTAGGTACCCCCGAAATGAAATAGAGCATATAAATCGAAAAAATCTAAATGCTCCTGTACTTGTGGAAAGTGTGAAAAATCTGTGGAAAAAGTGGGAATTTCTTTTTCACTCGCAACTTCACGACTTACCTAATCAAGGGTTTCCGTCGTAGTCTCCGTGGTTGGCCGGAGCCATCAGTTTTCTCATCGCTTTATTTCCGAATACCCGCTACGAGATCATGCAGTTTGGCCAATGGCTCAGCTTTATCAGCTATGTCTTTATTATCGCGTTTCCTGCCTTTCTGCTAATGGTTTCGCTCCTGAGAAAGCGGAAGGAAGAGGGGGTGAACATATCATCTGCCCAAGAAATGGGAAATAGGGCCTTCCGGTTCCGTAAAAACCACCTGAAAAGTTCCTATAATGACCGGAGTCGGAACTTATCCTTTGGTTTTTTAGAACCAAGCGGCGGAAAAGGTGGATCACCTTTGTCATAAATTCGTGCCATCTTACGAATAAATCAATGTGTGCCAGAACTGTTCTCCGGAATAATAAAAGCTGCCCTTGCGTCGGGGACAGCTTTTTTTACTTCTGAATGAATAATGCACAAAACATAAGACCATTATAGCCCATAGGCATACAAAGAAGATCCACATGAGAGTGGCTCTGAGCTTGATAACAAACTCCTGGCTCTTTTCTTAACCATTTTGGCCTGTGTTAATTGATCTTCCATTTTAAGGCTGAGGGAACTTACCTTCAGCCTACTTTATGTGCAGACCTTACTACCGAAGATGATGAAATTGTATGATCCTAATTCAAGCCATGAATTCAGGGTTTTGGGCTGTAATTTGAGGAAAACGACCTAGTTTCCATGCAGAAAGAACGGTAATACGATACATCATGTAACCGTTCTTAAAAAGGAGTGGATTGTATGGAACACATAAAGCCTCCTGTGTACCCAATGATCCCTACGTACCCAATGCCTCCTAGGTATCCGATATTTCACCATCCAACACATCACCACTACCAACCGTTGTACAAAGCATACCAACACAGCAAAAGAGCCACTAAGATATTAAAACATATTCTTTGGCATAGATGGCATCACTGGGATCACTGGGACAGTTCCTCGAGCAGTTCTCATTGGCGGGAAAGTAGTTCAAGTGGTTCCTCTAGCGGTTTTCATTGGAGAGACAGTAGCTCCTAAGAAAATGAGGTGAGAAAAATGGATTTGCATCCTTATTATCCGTACACCATTTCAATTCGTCGTGAAGAAAGGAAAAAGCCTGAGCACATGGAGCAGATTATAACAAAACATATGAGCATTGCAGAAGAAATTCAACGAAGGATATCCAGTATTGACGAAAGATTTGAACGAATAGAAAAAATGGTACAGGAAAGAATGAGGCGGAATCCCTAAATCGGGGTCCCGACAGAAAAACGCGTTGTTTCAAGATATTTTATTCTTTGAAAAAACGAAGGTTACAAAAATAGCTGCCTGAATCAAAATCACTCCTGTTATCAACTTTTCCCTGAAACATAGAGTTGCCTATTCTCGACCTAGGGTGTCGAGGGCTACCCTTGATTTGCTCTTAGGAGCACTTTCAAATGAATAATGTATTAAAAGAAGCTTCATAATACCCGTATTAGCCGATCTAAAATTCATTGCCCAACAAAGAAGAGCCATCCTTTGGGTGGTTGAGGCTGATGACAAACCCCTGGCTCTTTTCATGAGAAAAGGGCTAGGGGTTGTATATTTCAGGGGAATAAACAGATAAAGGAAATTTAATATGCAGTA